>NZ_JBNNUF010000001.1:915589-915758 GCF_050279465.1 Bacillus sp. NPDC094077
TCGGCATTTGGTTGTTATCCATTATCGGCATCATGTTCGGCATTTGGTTGTTATCCATTATCGGCATCATGTTCGGCATTTGATTGTTATCCATTATCGGCATCATATTTGGCATTTGATTGTTATCCATTATCGGCATCATACTTGGCATTTGATTGTTATCCATTAT
>NZ_JBNNUF010000001.1:915854-949191 GCF_050279465.1 Bacillus sp. NPDC094077
TTATCGGCATCATATTTGGCATTTGATTGTTATCCATTATCGGCATCATATTTGGCATTTGATTGTTATCCATTATCGGCATCATATTTGGCATTTGATTGTTATCCATTATCGGCATCATATTTGGCATTTGATTGTTATCCATGATTGGCATTATGTTTGGTATTGGGTTATTATCCATGATTGGCATTATGTTTGGTATTGGGCTATTATCCATTATCGGCATCATATTTGGTGGTTGATTGTTATCCATGATTGGCATTATGTTGGGCACTTGAATATTTGGCGGTATTACTTGTGGGATAACTACATTTTCTTTCGATACATTTGGTGATATTATGTTCCCTACATTTTCTTTCTTTACTTGCGGTGATACTATGTTTCCTACATTTTCTTTCTTTACTTGCGGTGATACTATGTTTCCTATATTTTCTTTCTTCACTTGCGGCGCTACTATATTCCCTACATTTTCTTTCTTCACTTGCGGTGATACTATATTTCCTACATTTTCTTTCTTCACTTGCGGTGATACTATATTCCCTACATTTTCTTTCTTCACTTGCGGTGACACTATATTTCCTATATTTTCTTTCTTCACTTGCGGCGCTACTATATTCCCTACATTTTCTTTCTTTACTTGCGGTGATACTATATTTCCTATATTTTCTTTCTTTACTTGTGGTGATACTATATTTCCTATATTTTCTTTCTTTACTTGTGGTGATACTATATTATCTTTTTTTGTTTGCGGAGAAATGATATTGTTAGGTTTCATTTTATTAATTTGAGGAGCAATTAATTCGCTTCCTTTTTTAATTACATCTGAAATTTTATATTCTTTTTTCGGTTTTATTGGTGGTTGTGGCGGTTGTGGTAATACATTAACCGAAAACTTCGTGTTTTCTTTTTCCGCCGGTTTTTGTTTTTCTATAACAGGTGGTTTTTGAATGACAGACGGTTTTTCAACTGGTTTTTCTTTTTGGATTGGCTGTTCTTTTTGCACCTCTTTTTGCGGTTTCACCTGTACTTCTTTTTGTGGCTTCACTTGCATTTCCTTCTGCGGTTCCACCTGTACTTCTTTTTGTGGTTTTACTTGCATTTCCTTCTGCGGTTCCACCTGTACTTCTTCTTGTGGTTTTACTTGCATTTCCTTCTGCGGTTTCACCTGTACTTCTTTTTGTGGTTTTACTTGCACTTCTTTCTGTGTTTGTTGCATAGCTGGCTGCTGCGTAATTGGTGCTGATTGATACGTAACTTCTTCCTCATCTTCTATTCCAAGTGGCTTTGGTGTTGCTGCAAATTCTTTTTGCTGCACCTCTTTTACGTATTGTTTTGGAGGTGCTGAACCTGCTCCAACATGTTGTTTCACGTGGACGCTGCTTGATGGTACTTTAATTTTCATACCTGGCATGATTAAATCTGGATTACTAAGTTGTGTGTTTGTTTTTTTCAACGTATCAAAATCCACTCCGTACTTTTTCGCAATTTTCCAAAGGGTATCCCCTTTTTGCACGATATGAATTTTCAAATTTTCCCCCTCCTGTATAACTTATCTATAAGTAACAAACTTCATGAAGTAACACTTTCTAAAGAACGTTAACCTTTTTTCACTTTTATCACTTCTTCTATTTTCAATATCATTCACAGTGGAATAAGCATAAAAAAATTACAATGATTTCTTCAAAACAATGTATGCCCATTTCGTTCTCGTTATGATTATATGTATGAAAAAAAGCAACGGGAATACCGTTGCCTCAAACACGCTCTAACATACGATTTAATGCAAGAACTGCTTCTTCCGTTACTTGTTTATCTACGCTAATCACGTTAATTTCTTCTCCTCTTTCTACCGTTTCAAGCGCCCATAATAAGTGCGGCAGATCAATTCGGTTCATCGTTAAGCATGGACACATAAATGGATTAAGTGAAACAATTTCTTTATCTGGATGTTGCTGAATAATTCGGTTCACTAAATTCATTTCCGTACCAATTGCCCATTTACTTCCAGATGGGGCCGATTCAATCATGTCAATAATATATTTCGTTGATCCTGCATAATCCGAAGCAGCTACAACTTCATAGCAACATTCTGGATGTACAATAATATTCATATCCGGATGATTTTTTCTTACGTTCTCAATGTTTTTCACTGTAAAGTTTTGATGAACAGAACAATGCCCTTTCCATAAAATCACTTGAATTTCTTCTATAGCTCCATCGTACTCTAATGAATCTGTATGCGGGTCCCATACTGCCATTTTATCTAACGGAATACCTAACTCGTACGCTGTATTTCTTCCTAAATGTTGGTCTGGTAAAAAGACGAGCCGCTCTTTTTGTGTAAACGCCCAAGATACCATTTGTTTTGCATTAGAGGAAGTTACTGTTGCTCCGCCATTACGACCGCAAAACGCTTTAATTGCAGCTGTAGAGTTTACATACGTTAACGGAATCATTGTATCTCCAAATAATTTCGTGAGCTCTTTCCACGCTCTTTCTGTTTGTTCAATATCTGCCATATCCGCCATTGAACAACCTGCGCGCATATCTGGTAAAATAACGATTTGATCATCTGTCGTTAACATATCTGCTGTTTCTGCCATAAAGTGCACACCACAAAACACAATATATTTTGCTTCTTTGTTACTCGCTGCAACTTGCGCAAGCTGAAGTGAGTCCCCTGCTGCATCAGAAAATTGTACGACTTCATCTTTTTGATAATGATGCCCTGGAATAAATAGTGTTTTCCCCATTTTTTCTTTAATTTCACGAACACGATTTTCCATATCTTCCGTTGACATCGTGTAATAACGCTCTGGTAACATCGTTTCAATTGGCTGTACTTTTTCTAAAATACTCATATACCTTTCTCCCCCTCTAAGCCACTTTCCTTACGCTTCAATATTGAAACTAATATCAAGTGCTTTCACTGAATGCGTTAACGCTCCAAGTGAAATATAATCTACCCCTGTTTTTCCGTATTTCGATAAATCTTCAATTGTAATGCCCCCTGAAGCTTCCGTAACGATGGCGCTTGGCACAATCTTTGAAAACTCTCGAATTTCATCTGGCGTACGGTTATCGAACATAATAATATCTGCACCAGCAGCTACTGCCTCTCTCACTTGCTCCTCAGTTTCTGTTTCTACTTCTACTTTCACCATATGTCCTAATTTTTCTTTCACCGATGTAACAGCTTTTGTAATAGAACCAGCAAAAGCAATATGATTGTCTTTAATCATGACACCGTCATATAAACCGAAGCGGTGGTTAAATCCACCTCCGCACACGACTGCATACTTATCAAACATACGTAGCCCTGGCATCGTTTTTCGCGTATCGCAAATGCGTGTATGACTGCTATCTAACGCAAGAACAGCTTTATGCGTCATCGTCGCTATCCCGCTCATACGCTGAATAACGTTTAATATAACGCGCTCTGCTGTTAATAACGATCCGATTGGCCCTTGCACAGTTGCGATTATTTCGCCTTTTTCTACAAGATCCCCATCTTTTTTATGAAGCTCAACTTCAATTCTCTCATCAATTAACTTAAATCCTTCTTTAATTACTAAACGTCCCGCAAAGACCCCTGTATCCTTCGCAAGAAACGTTCCTTGCGAAAGTAAATTGTCTGGAAAAATAAGCTGAGATGTTACATCTCTTTCTCCTATATCTTCTAGAAAAAATCGATTTAATGCTTCTTTCACTTTTATCGTGTTCATAAAGCCCATCTTCCCCTCATCACACAAGTTGTAGTTTTCTTTTTACTCGAACGATCTCTTTTTTTACGCTACTTCTTTCGGGATAATCACTTCGATAATGACCACCAATGCTTTCTTCTCTTTGCAAAGCTGATACGACTATAAGCTCACAGACTGTTAACATATTAATGAGCGTTATCTCTTCATTTGTAAGAGCATCATGTTGTAATATCATATTTCGAACACCGTACTTACTAAGCCGTCTCTTCGCATAAGATAAACTTTGCTCTGTTCGCACAATCCCAACATAGTTCATCATACATTCTTGTATCTCTTCTTTCGCCGGTAAATGATTCAGAACGATAAACTTTTCTTCCTCCTCGGCTAAAGTGTTCACTCTTTCTTTTGTCGCCCTAGATAGAATGTGTTGTCCGATTCTTTTTCCAAATACAAGACCTTCTAATAATGAATTACTTGCTAACCTATTTGCGCCGTGAACACCATTACAAGCTACTTCACCGACTGCGTATAAATTTGGAATGGACGTCTCTCCATCACAGTTCGTTTTCACGCCGCCCATATGAAAATGAGCACCGGGTACGACGGGAATAAGTTTTTCATTTATATCGACACCATTCTTTTTACATAATGATGTTACGGTCGGAAAACGTCCTTCGAAATTTTGGATAGATTCGATATTTAAATACACTTTTCCACCCGCAAAAAGCTGTTCATGAATTGCTCTTGCCACTACATCACGCGGAGCGAGGTCATGACCAGGATGTATATCCATCATAAAACGCCGTCCTTTTCCATTTATAAGGACAGCTCCTTCACCACGGACTGCTTCAGAAACAAGGCCACAGCATCGCCCGCCCGCGTATAACATCGTCGGATGAAATTGTATGAACTCTAAATCTACGAGCTCTCCACCTGCGCGGTACACCATCGCAAGTCCATCACCTGTAATTGCCTCGTCATTAGAAGTAAATGCGTATAAACCGCCAATCCCACCTGAAGCTAACACCGTATAATTTGCATCGTAACGCTTCATCTCTCCTTCACTATTTCGCGTTAAAACTCCAACACATTTATCGTTTTCTATAATAAAATCGAGCACCATTTCCTTTTCCAATACCGTAACGTATGGAGCTACTTCTTGAATGAAATGCTCTAATAAATTCTTTCCTGTTGCATCGCCACCTGCATGTAAAATACGACGTTTTCGATGTGCCCCTTCTTTTCCAAGATGAGGACCTGTTTCATCTCCATCAAATTTCATTCCATTTGCAATGAGGTTATTTATTTCTTTTGGCCCCTCCTCAACTAAATAACGGACCGCTTCTTCATTGTTATAACGACAGCCTGCCACTAACGTATCTTCAAAATGATCATTCGGATTGTCATATGTAGCAACCGCTGCTGCAATTCCACCTTGGGCTAAATGTGTATTATTATTGCGTTCTGTTCCCTTTGTGATAATAATCACATTCTTTTCGTGACAAATCTCTTTCGCAACACGAAGTGCCGCAACGCCACTTCCAATAATTAAGACATCTGCACTTGGCATAATTGTTGCCTCCCACTTTACACTTTTCAACTGTCTTGACACCTATATTTACATAGTTTTAAAATAATGACAAGAGTTTTTTTATAATTCTTAGCTACCATTTAAAAAATACAAGAAAGATAACTCTTACTAGAGAGAGGAACTTACATGATGATATATCTTGACTATGCAGCTACTACACCTATGAGTGAAGAAGCGCTACAAACATATATGAAAGCAGCAACACACTACTTTGGAAATGAACAAAGTTTACATGATATTGGAGGAACGGCCTCTTCTTTATTACAAGTTTGCAGAAAAACATTTGCAGAAATGATTGGTGGAAAAGAACAAGGAGTGTTTTTTACAAGTGGCGGTTCAGAATCTAACTATCTTGCGATTCAATCACTTCTAAATGCTAGAAGTGGGAAACATGTTATTACAACACCTATGGAACATGCATCCATTCGAAGTTATTTTCAATCTTTAAAATCGCAAGGCTATACAATCACTGAAATTCCTGTTGATAAAAGCGGACTCATTCATTTAATAGATTTAGAGGCAGCTATTACAGAAGATACTGTTCTAGCAAGTATACAGCACGGAAACTCTGAAATCGGAACCGTTCAAAACATTACAGGAATCGGAACACTATTAAAAAAATATAATGTTTTATTTCATACGGATTGTGTTCAAACATTTGGTAAACTTCCTATCGATGTTTTTGAGATGGGGATTGATAGTCTTTCTGTTTCAGCACATAAAATATACGGACCAAAAGGTGTCGGTGTGTGCTATATAAACCCGCAATCTCGCTGGGAACAAGTATTTCCGGGAACTTCTCACGAAAAAGGGTTTCGCCCAGGTACAGTGAACGTTCCTGGCATCGCTTCTTTTTTAACAGCCGCAGAACAGATAATAAAAAATCAACAGGAAGAGAGTTTGCATTTTAAAGAGTTACGATCCTACTTTTTAGAGCAATTTCAAACACTTCCGCTAGAAATTAAAGTAGAAGGTCATTCTACTTCTTGTTTACCACATATTATTGGGGTTACAATAAAAGGAATAGAAGGTCAGTATACAATGCTAGAATGTAACCGCCGTGGTATTGCCATTTCCACTGGAAGTGCTTGCCAAGTTGGTAAACAAGAACCTTCGAAAACAATGCTTGCAATTGGAAAAACGTATGAAGAGGCAAAACAATATGTCCGCTTCTCTTTTGGACGACAAACAACGAAAGATCAAATTGATACTACTATTCATGCACTACACACAATTGGAAATCAATTTTATAGAGGTGTTAAATCATAATGAAACAAAATGAACAAAAAAAGATTTTAGGTGAAGAAAGACGACAGCTTATCCTTCAGTGGCTTCTTGCTGCAAATGAACCGTTATCAGGAAGTGAACTATCTAAAAAGACAAATGTAAGTAGACAAGTTATCGTGCAAGATATTTCCTTGCTTAAAGCAAGAAATGAACCAATTATTGCGACTGCTCAAGGGTATTTATATTTAAAACCACAAGCGAAGCAACAAACTTTTGAACGCGTAATCGTATGCCAACATAAACCAGCAGAAGTACGTCAAGAACTTACAATGCTTGTTGATCACGGTGTTACGATTAAAGACGTAAAAGTTGAGCATCCAGTATACGGTGACTTAACGGCATCCATTATGGTAAGTAATCGCTTTGATGTAGAGCAATATTTACAAAAAATCGAAAACACAAATGCCTCTTACCTTTCACAACTAACAGATGGTATTCACTTACATACAATTGAAGCAGATTCAAAAGAAAAGTTAGATGCCGCTTGTGAGGCACTAGATCGAGCTGGATTTCTCGTTTATTAATGTAAAGCACAGAGTTTTTATCATTCTCTGTGCTTTTTTAGTGATATAATATTGAAATCAATTGTAAAGGAGATCAACTATGGGAATTGAACTCGTTCACTTTAGCATTGGCAAACCGAAACAAATGAAATATAGCGAAGATAAAGAAATGATTACTGGTATATGTAAAGAACTTACCGAAGAAGCTTTCCTCTCAAAAGATGGCTTCCTCGGCGATGATGTAGCAGATTTAAAACACCACGGGGGACCTGATCGCGCAGTTTGTGTGTACCCACACGAGCATTATGCACTATGGGAAGAGGAATTTCAAACTACGCTTCCAGCTTCCACATTTGGCGAAAACATTACCGTAACAAATATGTTAGAGCGTGATGTTTGCATCGGAGATACATATCAACTAGGTGAAGCAATCATCCAAGTGACACAAGCTCGCGTACCTTGTAGCACTATTTCAAAACGTCTTGGCATCCCTGGCATTTTGCCGCGTATTGTAGCAACCGGATATACTGGCTACCTATGCCGCGTTCTTCAAGAAGGTATTGTACGTAAAGATTCTAAAATCACATTACTAGAACGTCAACCGAGCAATGTTTCTGTTCTTTTCTCTAACGAAATCTATTTCCATAATCGAAAAGATAGAGATGGCATTGAGAAGATTCTTGCTGTTCCAGAACTAGCTGATGTTTTGCGTGGTCAGTTAGAGGATCGTCTTGTGAAGTTAAAATAAAGAATCCCACCTTTTGCAGGTGGGATTTTATTAATCTATTAAAAAGTATACTAGTCAATGAAATGATATTGACGATTAGACAAATACCAACATTCCATCCACGTCTTACAACCAATAAGAAGAATAACTCCCCAGCACAGTAACAGAAAAACCGAGTGCTTCAAGTTCCATCGTTACGCCTGGCAATAATACGTCATCGTATGCTTTATCGACATCGATTAAGAAAAAGTAATTTCCAAGACCTGTTTTCATTGGACGCGATTCGATTTTTGATAAGTTTAATTTTCTCCATGCGAAAGCTGATAACACTTGATATAGTGCTCCTGCATAATCAGCAGGTAACGTTATCATAAGCGTCGTTTTCTCTCCGCGGTTTTCTCCGTTATTTGGGAGTATTGCTTTCTTTTTCTTATGGAGCACTAGGAATCGTGTATGATTGTTTTTATGCGTATGAATACCACGTCTTACAATGGTTAATCCGTATTTTTCTGCGGCTGCTTCATTTGCAATGGCGGCGATTTTTTCTGCAGGATGTTCTTTCACATATTGCGCAGCAGCACTTGTTGATGTCATATCTCGAACGGTTACCCCTTTTAATTCTTCATTTAAAAACTTATGACATTGTGCAATAGCATGCGGATGAGAATGTACCGCATATACTTCTTCCCACACTTCTGCATACTGCGGATGTACAAGTAGATGCTGCTGAATTGGTACTGTAATTTCTCCTACAATAGAAAGCGGCTGCTCATGTACGAGGTAGTCGATCGTTATGTTTACTGAACCTTCAATCGCATTTTCTAACGGTACAACTGCGAAATCTACATTTTCATTTGCGGCTGCATCTATACAATCTGGAATCGTTCGATACGGTACATGCTCTGCTTCCGGAAAAAAACGACTCACCGCCATATTTGTAAATGTTGCTTCTGGTCCTAAATATCCTACTCGAATCATCGTCTTTTCCCCTCTTTTTCGTTTTCTTACTGTTATACCATACTTTTTTATATTCTTCTATGTAAATTTCGAATATTTAAAAAAGACTAGCATTCGCTAGTCTAAATGTTTCCTATACTCTCTTTGAGCGAAGAAGAAATAAATGATGCATGCAGTAATGTAAAACAGAATAAACAAGCCAACTCTTCTTAATGATCCATCCATAAAGAGCGTATTATGAAACGTATATAACGCAACTGCACTATGCATACTCCCTACTATAATTGGCGCAAAAAATAGCATACATAATTGCCAACGAGAAATCTTCCACACTTCTTCCTTCGTCATTCCAAGTTTAGAAAGCGCACCATACTGCTTTCGATCCGATTCAATGTTATGAAACCATTTAAAATATACGATACTACATGAAGTAAGAAAGAATAATATACTAATGAATGAGCCTACAAATAGAGTTATATCACCGAACTCTTTCATATTCACATATAACTCCATATTACTTCGAAACGCATCATTTGTATCTTGTTTCATATGTTTCCGTAAATCTGCATTTAATCCTTTCGTATTTTCGATATTTGGCAATGTGTAGCCTCTATATATCATTTTTTCAGAATCCGGAATTGTATTTGCTATACTGTCAAAATCTTCATCATTCATAACGAAAAACAGGCCATTAATGTACGAAGGGTGGTAGTTAAATTGTACCCCTTCTTTCTGACCGTTAAATGCGAATGGATACGTTTGATTCATTACTTGTAATTGAATCTCTTTTTGATCATATACATTCGGATGATTCCGTTTATTATAATAAACAAGTGTAACTGTTCCTTTTTTAGGATGATACGTTTTCTGTTTTTGCTTTCTTGCCTCTTGATTGTATTCACTTTCCTTTATAAGCGGCGTTACTTCTGTTTCCCCCTTATTGGACTGAAAAGATGCATACATTCCAACAAAACTCATAGATTGAAAATCATTATACCCATATTGGTGCAATAATTTTTCAACCGTACCTTCCGCAAAGACTTCATGAGAAGAAGTACCTTTTTCTATGTAAGAAAATGAGTGCACTCCCCCGCCCCGCCACATATCTTGCATACCTGAAAAATATAAAAACACCGTACCTGTCGCCGTAACTACAAACGTCGTTGCCATAGACATCAGAAAGAAAAAGCGACTATTTTCCTTCATTCGATGTGACAATTGATTCACTATAAATAAATACGGATATGTATACATAATCTTTTTATTTCGTTTTATCATTGCTAATACTTGTGTAACGCCGTGTGTAAATGAGAAATACGTTCCAAAAGAGATTAATATAACAACAGGAAAAAAGTATAAGGCTATCGTTGGCATCGTCACTTGTAGCGCTAACGCATATCCCGTCCCTAAACAAGCAAATCCGAATAAACAAAGCCAATTCGATGTTTTTCTTTCTCTTTTATCTGTTCGAAATTCTTTTAATAACCGAATGATTTTTATATTCCATATACATAAAGCACTTATAAAAGATAAGACAATAAATACGACCATATATGTAACAAACGTTACACCAATCGCTCTCACATCAAATATGACAGTGAGTTCTTTCGGAAGGCGAAGTAACATACTAAATACCATAAAAAAGAGTTTTAAAAAAATCATACCAAGCCCAATACCAAATATATTAGCAAATATCCCAATCAACATTTGCTCGGTCATAATTACTCCTATTACGTTAGACCTCGTCGCTCCCATTAACATATATAGTCCTAATTCTTTCTTACGCGCTTCTATGAAAATAGAAGTAGAATACAAAATAAATATAACAAAAAAAGAAATAATTATAACATTACATATGATAAGCCCCCAGCGTACGTTTTGATACCACATCGTTTCTTGCATATACGGATGCACAATGACAGACATATATGCGTAAGAAGCAAATATCGCAAAACAACTGCTTAAGAAAAACACTTTATAATTACGCCAATTCCCTTTTATATTTTGCAGCGCTAGTTGCCGAATGTTCATCTATCGTCCTCCTGTAACTTACTACATAGGCAAAAAGCTAGAGGTTTCCCTAGCTTTTTACGTGTTTTAAATATCCTCTTTGCGCAATCATAAAGTAAATGGCAGAAGCTAAGATGTATGCTCCAATTACAATCGCACCTGATTTCCATAAATCGATATAAAGCATATTCCCTAACGTATAAAGAGCAAATCCACTATGAATTGCACCGATTATAATCGGGATAAAGAAGATAACGCCCATTTGTCGAATTGCAATTTTACGGATTTCCTTATCAGTCATACCGATTCTTTTCAATGACTTAAATTGAATACGATCTTGTTCTTTATCATTAAACCATTTAAAGTATGTCATACTACAAGCGAAGAAGAAGAAGAGTACTGCTACGAAGAAACCGATAAACATTGTGATTGCTCCACCTTCTCTTATATTTTTATAAGCAAACACTGAGTTTCTCAATTCTCCTTGCTTTTCTGGTGCAATTTCCTTTTTCAAATCTAGCACAAGATCTTCGGTACTTTTCCAATCTTCAATATAATAACCATAATATTTCGTCTTTTCTTCATCTGGTACAAGCTTTGCATATTTCTCAAAGTCTTGATCATTCACAATAAGATATTCGCTATCGTTAAAAACAGAATATGACGTTGGCTCATTTAATTGAACAGACTGCTTTTGTCCGTTAATTGTAAATTCATACGGTTTCGTACGATCTATTTTCATAAGTTCATTTGCTGCATCAACCATAACCATCGTCGCACTACCTGGTGCATTATGAACCTCTGTAATTTGCTCTTTCTTTTGTTCACGCACTTCCGCATTATATTCTTTTTCTGAAACAATCGTCATAGGTACTTCACGTTCACTGTTAAACAACATTATTTTCTGCGTTGCAGGTAGTTTTACGTAGGTTACTTTTCGTGCATCTTCAAACCCATGTTTTTTTACAATCTCTTGTACTTTTTCTTCATTAATAAGGCTATGCGTATTTAATCCCTTTTCCTCATATGAAATAGCATGTGGCGTAAGCTCTATCGTTTTCGCACTCATATTTTCAAAATATACATAAAGCGTACCTACTGCTGAAGAAACAACCGCCGTAATGATAGAAATGATAAATAGAAAACGAGCATTATCTTTCATTTTATAAATAAGATTGCTAAGTACGAACATATTTGGGTATGTATAAAAAGATTGTTTTCGTTTTTGCAATGCTTTTAATACAACTGTACTTCCTTGTGTAAATAGTAAATACGTTCCGCCAATGGTCAATCCTACAATTGGTAAGAAATATATAATAAAATTCATAATGGTTACTTGGAAACAAAGAACATATGCAGCAATAATACATCCTATACCGGCTACACATAACCATGTAAATGCAAAAGGCTCTACTTTTTGTTTTCTTGCTTCTCTTAATAAATCAATAATTTGCAAGCGCCCTACTGTCCAAACACTAAACAATGATAGGATTAAAAAGAGAATAAAGTACACACCAGCTGTAATAAGAACTGCTTTACTATTCCATACGAGCGGTAGTGTTTTATCAATTTTTAGTAATACACTCAGTGCTTGGAAAAATAGTTTTGAGCAAAGCATGCCAATTCCAATACCTGCTACAATGGCAATACTACCTAACATAAGTTGTTCTAATATAATCATTCTGCCCAGTTGAGACTTCGTTCCGCCTATTAACGTTAATAAGCCAAACTCTTTTTTTCTTGCTCGTAAAAACGTTGAATTTGCATATAAAATAAAGAGTGCTGAGAAGATAACTACGATATAATTCATTGATTCTAACCCTTTTGTAATCATCGTTTTCATACTAATATTACCGCTTACGACATCTGGATGATAAATGAAGGAAGCATACATGAAAAATACTACGATTGATAAACAACTACTAATAAGAAAGGCTTTATAATTACGCCAATTTCCTTTTACGTTATTAAGCGCGAGCTGGCGAAAGTTCATGATATTCTCCTCCTAGCATCGCAAGTACGTCCAAAATCTCTTGGAAAAAGGCTTGCTTCGTTCTTCCTTTATGTATTTCCGAGAAAATTTCTCCATCACGTATGAAGAGAATGCGTTCGCAATAACTAGCCGCTACTGGATCGTGCGTTACCATTGCAATTGTCACTTTCTTTTGCTCATGTAAATCTTGCAGAGCACCCATTAATGATTTCGCAGACTTAGAGTCTAAGTTTCCTGTTGGCTCATCTGCTAAAATTAATGTTGGATCATGAATAATTGCTCTCGCTGCTGCTGCGCGCTGTTGTTGTCCCCCAGACACTTCATATACTTTCTTATTTAAAATACCTTCGATGTTTAAAAACTTCGCAATTTCAAGTACTTTCGTATCAATTTCATTTACAGATTTCTTCGCCATTACAAGCGGTAAAATAATGTTTTCTTTAATGGATAACGTATCAAGTAAGTTGAAATCTTGGAAAATGAATCCTAAATGTGTACGGCGAAACTCCGCTAATTTTGCAGCACGCATTTGATTAATTTCTTCACCATTTACAAGTACATGACCTGAAGTTTGCTTATCAATTGTCGCTAATAAATTTAAAAGTGTAGTTTTTCCGCTTCCTGAAGGCCCCATAATTCCTACAAATTCGCCTTCTTCAATTTTAAAATTTATATCATGTAAAGCAGTCGTCGCTACTGAACCTTTCGATTGGTACACCTTCGTTAACCCTTTTACTTCAAGAACACTCATTTCTAATCCCCCTATGTGTTTTCTTCTTACATTTACTATAAGAAAAATAAGAAAAAGAAACGAGTGATTTCCCTTACAAAACGTTTTGTTATCTTACAGTTTTGTCATTTTTCTCATTAATGTATGATATTCTTCATCTTTTGCAAATTGGAACGTAAAGGTCGTTCCTTCTCCTTCAGCCGATTGAACATAAATTCCATGATGTAAATTATCGCAAATTTCCTTCGTAATATACAAACCCATCCCAGTCGCTTCTCTCGTTTTGCGGCCGTTTATTCCCGTAAAGAACGGATCAAATATACGTTTTACATCTTGTTCTGGAATACCGATCCCATTATCCCTTATATGTAGTAACACCTTTTGATCTTTCTCTTCAATTTGAAATTGAATTTCTTTTTTCTCTGCTTCTGAAATTTTCGTATACTTAATGGCATTTACAACAATTTGGCCCATAGCGATACTAAGCCACTTTCTATCAGACGCAATCATACAAGCCTCTTCCTCAAACATCAGTTTCGGAAATACAGAAGATTGAATGAACGACTTTCGATTTTCATTAATAATATCACGAATAACATCTATAAGATTTACTACTTCTACTTTATAATCCTTCGCAAACTGATCTAATCTTGCCATATGTAACGCTAAATCTAAGCCATTTAAAATACGATTATTTTCTTCACGAATACTTTCAATCGTTCCCCTTGCTTCACGGTGTTCCTTACCATATTTCTGTAACAATAATTCAATAACAGATACCGGCGTTTTCATTTGATGAATCCATTGGTTCATAAAAATCATTTGCTGTTGCTCTTTCGCATGCTGCTTATGAACTTCATTCATATATTGCTGCCTTAGCAACGTGAATGCTTCAACGACCATTTCTTGTTCTGCCGTATACGACGTATCAATAAGTAAAGAATCATGTAATGTATTTCCACCAGCAACGTATTTTTCGATTCTCTTTAAAAATACACTTCTTTTTCGATAATCGTAAATAAGATATACAGCAAATACAACGATCCCTAATAAAAGTCCGTATAGCCACGTACTCCAGTCCAATGCCCTCTTTTCTAAAAGGCTTTGTAACTGCAGTACGAGCCCAAATAAACAAAGGCTTATAATGTAAGAAAGGATTAAGGAAAAACGGTCTATGAGGTAGCTTTTAACCTTCATGCCCTTCGCCCCACTCTGTAAGGAGCGCATAGCCGTAACCTCGTTTTGTTACAATAGCATTTTTAATGCCTAACTCCTCTAATTTCTTCCTTACACGCTTTACATTTACGGTTAATGTATTATCATCAACAAAAGCAACTTCATCCCATAGGGCCTCTAGCAGTTCCTCGCGAGTTACATATTGATTCGCCTGTTTCATTAAACATTCTAATAAGTAAAACTCATTTTTTGTCAGTTCCGTTTGTTGCCCCTGCCACTCTACAATATGCTGGGATGGGAATAACAACAGTCCATTTACACCTAAACAATCACTCTCTGCCGCAGAAGCATACTCACCATACCCACGTCGAAGCGCACTTTTCACCTTAGCCATTACGATATCTAAGTGAAATGGCTTTGTAATGTAATCATCTCCGCCATTTTCAATCGCCATTACTTGATCCATTTCCCCTGTTCTTGCAGAAACAAAAATAATAGGTGCATTTGATACAGTACGAATTTGACGACACCAATAGAAGCCATCAAAATACGGTAAATTAATATCGAGTAATACGAGATGTGGATTTATTTTTACAAACTCATCTTTTATATGGCGTAAATCACTTGCTCTAAATGATTGGTATCCATATCTTTCTAAATGTTCCTCTAATATTTCTGCAATTTTCTCATCGTCTTCTACAATTAATAGTTTATACATGTTTCTTTTCTCCCCATAAAATATTCTTCTAAAATCACTCCTTTTTCTATTATAAATTGAAACTTTATTTAATGGGAAGTTTTTCCTATCCCTACTAATTTTCATCCTACACCTTCTTTAATTTTACCGGCATCCCCATTCTCACCTAATTTCTTTGTATCCTCTAGTTTTAAAGGGAGTTTTATTGTCCGTAAATAATAAAAAAAGACTGCCATATTTCGGCAGTCTTAATCGATAAATTCAAATTCATATTCAAGAATTTTTACAATATCTCCGTCTTTTGCACCACGTGCACGAAGCGCTTCATCAATACCCATTCCGCGCATTTGACGAGCAAAACGACGTATAGATTCATCACGTGAGAAGTCTGTCATCTTGAATGTTTTCTCGATATCGTAACCAGAGATAACAAACGATCCATCACTTTCACGTGTAATTTCAAATTTAACACCTTCAGTATCAAATTTGTACATTACACTTGCTTCAGACTCATCGACAACATCATGCATTGGGAATTCTGGTGTTGTTTCTAATAAGTTCGCTACTTCAAATAATAAGTCACGAACACCTTGTTTCGTTACAGCTGAGATTGGGAAGATTTTTACTTCGTCTCCCACTTTCTCTTTAAATGCTTGTAAGTTTTCTTCTGCATCTGGCATATCCATTTTGTTTGCAACAACAACTTGTGGACGCTCCGTTAAACGCAGATTGTATTCTTTTAGTTCATTATTGATTGTGACATAATCTTCATATGGATCACGGCCTTCTAAACCAGACATATCAATTACATGTACGATTACACGTGTACGCTCGATATGACGTAAGAATTGGTGTCCAAGTCCAACGCCAGCATGTGCGCCTTCAATTAGTCCAGGAAGGTCAGCCATAACGAAGCTGCGATTATCACCAGTTTCAACAACACCAAGATTTGGAACAATTGTTGTAAAGTGATACTCTGCAATTTTCGGACGTGCTGATGATACAACAGATAATAATGTAGATTTACCTACACTTGGAAATCCGACAAGTCCAACGTCTGCTAGTACTTTCAATTCTAGAATGACATCACGTTCTTGACCTGGTTCCCCGTTCTCAGCGATTTCTGGCGCTGGGTTCGTAGCTGTTGCGAAACGTGAGTTACCACGGCCACCACGGCCACCTCTTGCGATTACAGCTGTTTGTTCATGCGTTACTAAATCGGCAAGAATTTGACCTGTTTTTTCATCTTTTACTACTGTTCCTGGTGGAACCTTTACGATTAAATCTTCAGATTTACGTCCGTGCTGACCTTTACTCATTCCATGCTGACCACGATCAGCTTTGAAATGACGTTGGTAGCGGAAGTCCATTAATGTACGTAAGCCTTCCTCAACTACGAAAACAACATCTGCGCCTTTACCACCGTCGCCACCTGCTGGGCCACCTTTTGGAACATACTTCTCACGACGATACGCAACCATTCCGTTACCACCGTCGCCGCCTTTTACATATATCTTGACCTGATCTACAAACATTATTTCACCACACTTTTTTCGATTGGTTGTAATATAACTGAGACTTCTGCGTCTCGCACTGTATAAGAAATGGAATACCATTTATTGTTTTGGTTCGAAAGCCAGTTCTGTAGTTCCTCTACATTCGTTAGCTTTCCACGAAAATCAAAAAAGAAACGAGCATTCTCCGCGTCACATTCAATTGTGATACAAACATAATTTTCAACATATACGTCTAAACTATGCTGAAGCATTGAGAAAAATTGATTCGTCCATGTACATACAGTCTCATCTAAGTGAGATAAGTTATGTATTTTCCCTAATACTTCGTACTCCAATAAGCACGGCTGCTGTTTCCAATTATATGTTAAAATCCACTCTGAAAATAAAGGCATTGATAGCCCCATCAGATTGGATTCTTGTCTCGCTTCTTGGACAAAACGATCGATGAGCCTATGAATCTCTTCCACTTTTCCAAGGGAAAGGTTTCCTTTCACCATCTGCATACGATTGAGCCAATCATGTCTTGAATGACGCAACGCATCTATAATTGTCCATTTTTCATTCATTTAGATACCCCTTAATATAGAAAAACTCTAACCTGCACTCAGGTTAGAGTTTTCCGTGAGTTCTTATGCTTCTTGAGCAACAGGATATACGCTCACTTGTTTGCGGTCACGGCCAAGACGCTCGAAGCGTACTACGCCGTCAACTTTCGCGTATAAAGTGTCATCGCCACCACGACCAACGTTAACACCTGGATAAATTTTTGTACCGCGTTGACGGTAAAGAATTGAACCACCTGAAACCGTTTGACCATCTGCGCGTTTAGCACCAAGACGTTTTGACTGAGAGTCACGACCGTTCTTTGTACTACCTACACCTTTCTTAGATGCGAAAAACTGAAGATCTAATCTTAACATACGTTACACCTCCTGCACTTTTTCTATTAAACGGATATACTTTCCGTAATCAAGTTCGATCGTCTTAAGCGAAACAACCAATCCTTCTAAAAGCGTTTGTGCTTTTTCTGCTGCATGAACGTCTAAATCATTAGGCAATTCATACGTTAAGAATCCGCCATCACTTCCGAGTTCAATAGTTGCCTGCACATTACAAAGTTCTTCCACTGCATTTATAGAACCAAAGACAACCGCTGTAGTTCCAGCACAGACAAGGTCTTGTCCATGTGGCGCATAATCGGCATGTCCAGTCATTTTAAATGATTGGATACTTCCTAATTTCGTGCGACTTATCGTAATTTTAATCATGTTAACCAGAATTAAGCGTTGATAGCTTCAACAACTAGCTTAGTGTAAGGTTGACGATGACCTTGTTTCTTACGATTGTTCTTTTTCGCTTTGTATTTGAAAACGATGATTTTCTTAGCGCGACCTTGTTTTTCAACTTTCGCAGTAACTGTTGCACCTTCTACAACTGGGCTACCAACTTTAACGTTTTCGCCACCAACGAAAAGAACTTTGTCAAAAGTAACAGTTTCACCAGCTTCAACATCTAATTTTTCAATGTAGATTGCTTGACCAGCTTCAACTTTAATTTGTTTTCCACCTGTTTCGATAATTGCGTACATACTTGCACCTCCTCTTAATTACTAAGACTCGCCAAAAACGAGGTAGACATAAATGCCTTTAGGGAACCTGTCTTGTGCGGTTGTAGCATATAGCCGTTTAGGTGCTATAAACTATAACATAAAGATGTTATCATGAATCATAGACGGTTGTCAATAAATGTTCTGCTAACTATTTTTCCGTTCTACAATTTCTTTTTTACTTCCAAATCGGATAATAGCGTACTTTTCGATATCTTCATCCGTGAAATAAATTTCAAACGAGATATTTTTTTGTAATTCTTTTTGTAAAAATTGTTTTTGCAGATTTTTAGGTGCAGCGATTAATACTGCCTCATCTTCTATATTTCCATATGTGATTAGCTCTCTCTCTAGCTCATACGCAATTGTTTCATACGACATAACATAACCCGTCGCTTTGCAAGGTACACACTCTTCTAGTAATACGTCACGTAAAGAATGTTTTTTACGTTTACGTGTCATCTCCAAAATCCCTAACTCTGTAAACCCGAGTACTCTTGTATATGTGCGGTCATCTTGCATAGAAGCTATGAGACATTCTCTTACCTTTTCTTTATCTTCTCGTCTCTTCATATTAATAAAATCAATTAATATCATACCACCGATATCACGAAGTCTTAATTGACGTGCAATCTCTTCAGCTGCGATTTCATTTGTGCGAAGGACTGTATCTTGTAAATTTTGCTTTCCAGTAAACTTACCCGTATTCACGTCAATTACAGTCATCGTCTCCATTTGTTCTATAATTAAATAAGCACCATTTTGGAGCCATACAATTTTTTGAAGTGCTTTTTCAATTTCACGGTCCACACCATAATGACTGAACATAGAAGATTTTTCATTATAAAAAGATACTTTTTCTGCCCCAACCTTATCTTCTAATTCCTTTACTATACTTCTTGTATCTACCACTACCTTTTCAATTGTTTCAATTGGGTTCTCTTGAAATACACGATCTAAAAAGGTCGCCGGTCGATGAAGCAATAACGGTGCCTTTCCTTGACCCTCTTTTCTTTTTAACTCTTCATATAACTGCTGCAACCCTTGCATTTCAGCTTGTATTTCTTCAATTTCCCCTTTTTCAGAAGCAGAGCGAAAAATGTAACCTCCCGTTCCTTCTACCTCAATTTTGAGTAACTGTTGTCTTCTTTTATTATTTTTTATTTTCCGAGAAACAGCGCGCATTTCATCATACGGCATATAAACGACATATTTCCCGGTAAATTCTATATTCGCTGTCAATTTAGGCCCTTTCGTATCAATTGCCTCTTTCACCACTTGCACGAGTATCGCTTGTCCCTCATGTATACGATAAGAGGCTGGTACATCATCGTATGAAAGATACGCATGTTTTTCTAAACCGATGTTTACAAATGCTGCATTCATTCCAGCAATTGTTCTTATGATGCGTCCAATATAAATATGCCCGACAATCTCTTGCTCTTCATTACGTTTCCATAAAAACTCAACAATTTTTTTCTTCTCTTCAATTGCAACACGCTTTTCCGATCCAGCGTAGTTCATATATAAGGTTTTCAAATTTCTTTCCTCACTTTATAATCTTCTTTGCTTTTACAATAATAAAAGGTTAGTGCTATCGTCAACACTAACCGATTAATTCTTCAACTGATGAAGTTGTTCGTTTTTCAGTAAAATATGCATAGAGCAATTCATTTTCATCCAATGTATAATGCTCTTTATATTTTCCACGGACGATAATAGAGTGCTTATATCCTCTACGAAATTTTGTGAAAATCGTATATAAACGATCTTCTGTTTGCACCTCAATAGGCGCAATTTTTTCAATTCCTCTTTTATTCCCGTAATAACGTTCTAATAAGAAACGCATAAATGCATACCGTCTTTGCTTCCACTCTTGATATAACGATACCGCTAAAAATGTGAGTAGTACCCACATCATAATATTGTTGCTATTCCAAAGTAACTGCCAGCCTAATATTACACTAAAAAAAACACATGATAACTGCATCATCTTTTCATGTGCTTGTAAATAAGGAAAACGATATGATAGTACATTAAACAACACTTTCCCGCCATCGAGCGGCCAAATAGGGAGTAAATTAAACGCTAAAATAATTATATTATTCCACATAAAGAAATAATATAATTCCGCATTCAGCCAGCCAATTTCAAACAACATATAACCTACTAGCATCATCCAAATATGTTGAATAGGCCCTGCAATTACGACAACAAGTTCCTCTTTCAATGATTTATTTCCATGTTCCTCAAGCTCAGCCACACCACCAAACGGTAACAGTTGAATTCTTTTAATACGCCAATTATAATGCGCTGCTGCAAAAGCATGCCCAAGTTCATGAATGAGTACGATACAAAATAACAATAGTAATTCTTTAAAACGCGCCGTAAAAATACCTATAACAATAATAACCCAAAACAACGGATGCACTGAAATTTTCGTTAAAACGTCCTTATATTTAATCAAATGATATCACCTGAATTGGATCAATAAATTTTTCATTCTTTTTTATTGCGAAATAAAATTTACCATTTTTATTATTTTCATCATTACTCACCGTTCCAATTTTTTGTTTCTTTGAAACGTAATCATATAATTTTACTGACATATCGTTTAAATTTGCATACCATGACTCCGTGCCATCTGCATGTTGAATTTGAACTGTATTTCCAAGTTCCTCTTTCTTACCTGCAAAAACAACTAGCCCTTCATTCACCGACTCAACCGTTACATTTGTAGCTGTTTGGACAAATACACCTTGACCATTCTTTTGAAACCCTTGCATTACCTTTCCAGAAGCAGGAATTGCGTAATTTTTTTGCTGAATAGTCCCTTCCTTTTTCTCATTCGGCGAGTAAAATACAAGAGGTTTTCCAAACTGCTTTTCGTACCATTTCGCTACAGTAGCAAACTGAAACTCCTCTTTCATCACTTTTTCTGTAACAGCTTTAGCACCATCGAAAGAAGAAGGCGCATTCTTATATAAAATAGCAACAGAAAGAACTAAGATTGCTGATAATAAAATTTTGAAGAAAAATATTTCTTTTCGAAACAATGGGTGAATTCCCTTTTCTCCTTCTTCAATACATACCGTTTCGCTATCAAAATTCCCTCCGGCAAAATACTGCTCTTCCTCCATCCTTTCTTGCTCTGCCTTCCTTTTCGCAATCCTCTTTTTAATTTCTTCTACACGTCTATTCTTCATACTGTCTCCTTTCTTTCGCTAGCCTTATTTAAATAGAAACAGTTGTATACAGTTTGTACATATGTATGAGCGAGGAAAGAAAGATATTCATGTGAAGAAAAAAGAAAGCACTTCGCATATACGCGAAGTGCTTTTAACGGATTCCAAAGAAGTTTTTCATCTTTGTAAATACCGATACCTTTTCTTGTTCAAATGCTTGTAATGGTACATTCTCACCCAACAAGCGTCTTGCAATATTACGATAAGCTAACGCCGCTTTTCCACTCGGTTGCAACGCTACAGGTTCACCTGTATTTGTAGCACGAATAACTTCATCATCATCTTCAACAACACCAAGAAGCTCGATTGACAACGTACGTACGATTTCATCAACATCTAACATATCTTGTTCATGAAGCATATGACTACGCACACGGTTAATAACAAGTTTCGGTGGTTCAATATCCTCTTTTTCTAAAAGCCCGATAATACGATCCGCATCGCGCATTGAGGATACTTCTGGCGTCGTAACGACGATTGCTTTATCCGCACCAGCTACCGCATTTTTAAATCCCTGCTCAATCCCTGCAGGACAATCAATTAATATGTAATCATAATCTTGACGTAATACTTGTATTAATTCATCCATTTGTTCAGGTGTTACCGCTGATTTATCACTCGTTTGTGCTGCAGGTAATAAATAAAGATCATCAAAACGTTTATCTTTAATAAGAGCCTGAGGTAAACGACAACGCCCTTCAACGACATCAACAAGATCAAATACAATACGATTTTCCAGCCCCATTACTACGTCTAAATTTCGAAGACCGATATCTGTATCAATTAAGCACACTTTCTTTCCAGATAACGCTAGGGCTGTACCAATGTTCGCAGACGTTGTAGTTTTACCTACTCCGCCTTTTCCAGATGTAATTACTATTGCCTCTCCCACAGCTATACAATTCCCCTTTCTAACTTTGTTAAATTAGGTCTAAGATGAGTGAGAAGTTGCAGGCGATCGACAACAATGTGATTGTTCTCATTAATATACGCACATTCTGCCGTCTCTGCTCCGTCTTCTTTCTCTTCCGGAGCCCGCATTGCCACATCACTAATTCGAAGTTGCATCGGGTTCATAACAGATGCAGCAATTACAGCATCCGAATCCCCATAATACCCAGCATGTGCAATTCCTCTTAATGATCCTACGACAAAAATATTCCCCCCAGCGATAACCGTTCCGCCTGGATTAACATCACCAATTAACAATAAATTTCCTTTTACATGTAAAACTTGTCCAGAGCGAACAATTTTGGAAATAGGGACAATTTCTGTTTCTTCTTTCCAAGCTATTGCTTCCGCTTTAGTTATAACATCACTTTCAATTGAATCCACAACAAGATTCTTTTTATTACGAATTAACGTACGAACCTCTTCTTGTTGAACTTCCGTTAAATAACGATTTCCGACTTTCACATGTACCTCAATTAAAGAGCGCCCATCACCATCATAGTAATGTGTAGAAAGCTTTTCGTCCAATTCCTTTAGTAATTCAGGGAATGAACAACAATCATCTAAATGAAGCGTTATTCCGTCTTTTGTCCCTTTTATTATTACATTTTGTTGCTTTTTTTCCTCCACTAAAGTTCACCCCACCGATTCAATTCGACATAAAATTAGAAAATCCTTTTTTCTTTTTCTTCCATCGCTCTTGAAAGACGCACTAAATATCGTCTCAGTGGGAAACAAACTATCAATAAGAAAATTCCATTTAGCAATAAAGTAGAAAGGAGACGATCTGTGAAAAAGACATACGCCGACATATGAGTACGTCCTAACAAAGTTAAAAATCCATACACATAATACTCTAGTGCTGCAATGCCAGCCAGTACGGTAGAAACAACAATAAATAAATTCAATTGTAGTACCTTCATCACACTATAAACTAAATAAGCTAAAATTGGATAAGCAAATATATATATACCGACAAGTTCTGTGTATACGGTATCAAATAAGAAACCAAATAAAAGTCCGTAATAAATCCCTTGGACCGGACTATAATACACAGTAATAAAACATAAAACAATTATGAAAAAATGCGGTGCTGCTATACTGTCTTTCCAAAAAACTTCTGTTGGAACAACAGTAGAAAATGTATTTTCAAATAAAAAAATAAAAAGGAGCAAAAGAGGAAGAGCTGCTCTTTTTAAAATCTTCATCATCTCTTCTCCTCCTCCTATTCTAATGGCGCTGAAGGCATGTCACGTTTAGCTACTATAATATGCTCTACGTCATTTAAATCAGCGACAGGTTTTACATAAGCTGTTTTTGTTAAGCCATATGCATCTGGTTGAACATCAACAATTTCTCCGATTACAAGACCTTTTGGGAAAATATCCCCACCAAGTCCAGACGTTACAACTAGTTGTCCTTTAGCTACTGGTGCATCAGAACCAATCTTTGTGAAAAGTAATAATTTTTTTTCTTTGTCATAACCTTCAATTAAGCCAAATATATTTTCGTTTCCTTGTACAAAAGCAGAAACACGATTTGTTCGGCTCATAGAACTTAACAACTCTACTGATGATGTAAACTGAGATACACTTTTCACACGTCCAATTAAACCTTTTGGAGTGATTACAGCCATATCTTTTTTAATTCCTTGCTGTGCTCCCTTATCAATTCCAATTAAATCGTACCATTTATCTGGATTACGAGAAACAACAGTAGCTGGGATTTCAGTATAACCGCTCGGCAACTCTTTTTTTTCAGTTAGCTCTTTTAATTTATTGTTTTCTTCCTCTAATAGCTTCACTTTACCTGATAAATTTGCATAGTTATCTAACTTTGCTTTTAATTCTTTATTCTCTTCATACGTGCGCTTTACATCCTCTACATTTTCAAAGAATCCAGCTACGTATTTCGCTGGCTTTTGGAATACACGTTCTACAACACCAACAGTGTCTTTAACAAACTGCTCTGGCCATGTTAAACTATTCCGTTCTTTCAATGAGATTCCAATCAATGCCACGAGAAGAATAATACTAACTAACAAAACAATTAATCTTTTGTTTAAGAAAAACTGTGGCACGTTCACACCCTCTTAATTTCACTGATTTTTATTTTGCAATATTATCGAGCAGCAGTTTTGAAAAGATCGATATTATCTAATGCTTTACCTGTTCCAATTGCTACGCAATCTAATGGATTTTCTGCAACAAGAACTGGCATATTTGTTTCTTCACTAATAACTTTATCTAAGTTACGCAGTAATGCCCCGCCGCCTGTTAATACAATACCGCGGTCCATAATATCCGCCGCTAGTTCAGGTGGAGTTTGTTCTAACGTGTTTTTAACCGATTCTACAATTGCATCTACTGTATCTTTTAATGCATCTGCAATTTCTTCCGGCTGAATTAATACTGTTTTTGGTAAACCGCTTACTAAATCACGACCACGGATTTCCATAGGCTCAATACCTTCTGGCTCGCCTGCAGAACCAATTTCTAATTTTAATGCTTCAGCTGTTCTTTCACCAATCATTAAGTTATAGCTTTTCTTAATGTATTGAATGATTGAATCATCCATATCATCACCAGCAACACGAACTGATTGACTTGTTACAATACCACCTAAAGAAATAATTGCAACTTCTGTTGTACCACCACCGATATCAACAACCATGCTACCAGTTGGTTCCCAAACAGGTAAGTTCGCACCAATTGCCGCTGCAAATGGTTCTTCGATTGGATATGCATCACGAGCACCCGCTTGACGAGTCGCATCAATTACTGCACGTCTCTCTACAGCTGTAATACCAGATGGTACACATACCATTACGTATGGTTTACGTGAGAAGAATCCATTTGATTTTTGAGCTTGTTGAATGTAATATTTCATCATTGTTGCTGTTGTTTCGTAATCAGCAATTACACCGTCTTTCATCGGGCGAAGCGCTACTACATTTCCTGGCGTACGACCAATCATTTGTTTTGCATCGCTACCTACAGCAACGATTTGTTTCGTATCGGTTTGTAACGCTACTACTGAAGGTTCACGTAAAACTACACCTTTTCCTTTTACATACACAAGCGTGTTCGCAGTTCCTAAATCTATTCCAAGATCGCGAGTAAATCCACCAAATCCAAACATATTATTTATCTTCCTTTCTTATTTTCACGGACTCATTTTTCTTACTTTATATTATAAAAACAGTACGTTTTTTATATCTGTATCCTTTTTGCAGATAATTTTCTACAAAAAACTCATAAATCACATTATAAAACAAAATAAGTAAAAAGCATAGTCTTAAATATGACCTTTTTCCTTTAAACTCACGAATTTATGGTCACCTATTATAATATGATCAAGCACTTCAATACCGATAATTCGACCGCATTCTACTAAACGTTTTGTTACTTCTATATCTTCTCGGCTCGGTGCCGGATCTCCTGAGGGGTGATTATGAAGACATATGATAGAGGCCGCTGCACGGCGGAATGCTTCTTTAAAAACTTCCCTTGGGTGTACAATTGACGTGTTTAAACTTCCGATAAAAATCGTTTGCCTATGTATAACTTGATTTTTTGTATTTAAATATAAACAAACAAAATGCTCCTGTTGTAAAAAACGCATCTCTTCCATCATGTATTTCGCACAATCTTCTGGGCTTCGAATGCTATATCTATTTTGATATTCTAAACGCAACATTCTTCTACCTAGTTCAAAGGCAGCTATCAGCTGAGATGCCTTCGCAATCCCAACACCATGAATACCAATTAACTCTTCTAACGTTGCATCTTTCAGCATACGTAAACCATCAAAGTGATGCAAGATTTTATCTGACAAATTTAAAACCGTGTCTTCTTTAGAACCTGTTCTGAGTAACACTGCGAGAAGCTCCCGATTCGATAAACTTCCTGCACCTTCTAATAATAAACGCTCCCGTGGCTGTTCTTCTCTGACAACATCACGAATACCGTTCATCTCTTCACCCCTTTTACTTGTTCTCTCAAAGAAAACCCCATGCAATTTTACGCATGGGTTACATCAATATCAAATTGTCTTAATTCCCGAACAAGACGCGCAATTGGTAAGCCTACAACACTATAGTAGTCCCCTTGAATGTGTTGAACAAAAATAGAACCTTTACCTTGAATCCCATAACTTCCTGCTTTATCAAGAGGTTCCTTCGATGCAACATATACGTCAATTTCCTCTTCTGTTAACTCCCAAAATGTAACTTCTGTACGCTCATAAAAAGTGACCGTTTTTTCTTTTGATATAATTGCAACACCTGTGTATACTTCATGTGTTTTTCCCGATAATAATCGCAACATTTCTTTCGCCTCAGCCTCATTAGAAGGCTTTCCAAGAATACGCGATTCATATGTAACAATTGTATCTGCACCTAACACAACGTGATCACTATTATTTTCTGCCACCGCAGATGCTTTTTGTAAAGCAAGTGACATAACAATATCAGAAGGTGATGAATATGCACCAATCGTCTCTTCTACTTCACTTACAACGATTTCAAATGGCACACCTGCTAACTCAAGC
Organism: Bacillus sp. NPDC094077; assembly: GCF_050279465.1. Lineage (NCBI taxonomy): Bacteria > Bacillati > Bacillota > Bacilli > Caryophanales > Bacillaceae > Bacillus > Bacillus sp. NPDC094077. The sequence continues at coordinate 943,100 of NZ_JBNNUF010000001.1, forward strand.
AATTCCTTCCTCCGAGGTGATCCTGAAGCTAAAATAATTTTTCTCATATTTTCTCCTTCCTTTCTCACATGAAGCAAAACAATTTATATCCATCGTATCAAAGGAATAGTTTGCCCACAAATGAAAGAAATATTAATTTCTCTAAACAAACTAATACTTCTTTACTACATACGATTATATTTCTGCCGTTGAGAAAGCACTTTGCTCTAAATTCAAAAGAAAAGAAAGAAGCACATGTACTTCTTTCTTCTTCTTTTCATTATCCTATTATTTCACTTTTTGCGAAACAATTTTTTCATAGGAGAGTATACCATCGATAATAACTTGATTTAACTTCGCCAAAGATTCTTTATCGTCCTTTCCGTCCTTCACTGTTTGTACAGCTACTGAAGTATACATATATAGCTTTTTCGCCTCTTCCTGCTTCATGCCTTTCCCTTCTTTTTCAATCGTTTTCCACTCTTTTTCAATCATTTCTATATCTTTTGCATTATTTTTCCCACCAGCTTGTACGCCAGAAACATATTTTGCTAAATGAGTATATAATGGCTGTACTTTTGTTAAAAACACTCCTACTTCTTTATCATCTTTCAGTAACGCTTTATCTGTTATATCCCAGTTCTTTTTCAAAACGGAGACACCATCATTTTTATACTGAGTCATTAATTGATTTACGGCCTGTTCATCGCTAGCAATACCAACAACTAATGCATACTTATCACCGCTCGGTTTCAAAGCTGCAATGCCCCCATTGCCTTTCCATTCTTCAAGAGCTGCCTGTCCCTTTTCTTCGGAAGAATAAAGCCCTCCTTGAACAAAAAATAATTTCATCGGATCTAATGGCGTTCCTACCTGTGCCTTTGGTTTTTCCTCTTTTGGTGCTGGTGTTTGTTTTGCCGTTCCACCCACCTTTGATTCTTCATTCCCAGTCTGCTTCGAAGCTGTTACTTCGCTTCCCCCTGTCGTCCCTTGTCCTGTGAGTAAATGAAGCATTCCCATTCCAAACGCCGTACCAATAATAATTGCAGTTGTAACGATTGCAATTAATGTATTACTCCACTTCTTTCGGTGTTTTTCCATAGACGCTGATTTCGCTTTTTGAAACGGAACGACGTTTTTCGGACTTTCACTTTCTACTACCATCCATTCAAACTCATCTTTCTTCTTTTCCTCATACTTCGCTTCTGTTCCATTTACTTTCACCGAGATCGTTCGTGATTGCTTGTCCATACACTCACACCTCACCTCTTATCGTTGTCCGCATCATATCATATTCATTTCACAAAAAAACGAGATATTTGTCAGAGGAATTCGCCAAATAACCCTATATAATTATCTTATATGTATGCATTTGACTTCATTTGTAGAACAAAAAAACTAGATAGCAAAGACTATCTAGTTTTTCTCGCGAATATATTTTCGAACTTCAGAAATGAAATACAGAGAACCCGTTATGATAAAGACATCATTTTCTCCTATCATTTCAACCTTTGTATCAATTGCCTCTCTCCAATTTTCAAAAACTAATTTTGACTCTTTTTGTGAATACGATGCAAGCTTGTCAGCAGAAATAGCACGATCAAAGGCGAATGTTGTAAAAATAATTTCATCAGCAATTGTTTCTAATTGACCTACCATATTATGCAATTGTTTATCACCAAGAGCTGTAAATAAAACTATTACATTTTTATCTTTGTAATGTGCTTCTACCGTTTTCACAAGACTTTCGATACCTTCTGGATTATGAGCACCGTCTATTATAATATCCGGATTACTTTGCAACTTTTCAAATCGCCCAATCCAATACGCCTCATGTAATCCAGCTCTTATCTCCTCTTCCTCAATTAAAAATGATAAATATGTTTTTAAGTACATTACTGCCATAAGTGCTAGCGCTGCATTTCCTACTTGGTGAATGCCTTTCATTGAGATTCGAATATCTTCAAAAGAAGCGAAAGGACAAGCAAAATCAAAATGTTCCCCATCTTTGTTAGACTGCTTATATAAAGCTGTAAAATGCTTGCCAAGTTCATATAAGTTTGCATGATTTTCCTTTGCAACCTCTTGAATGACTTGCAATGCTTCCTCATCTTGTACACCTGTAATGACCGGAACACCAGACTTAATAATCCCTGCCTTTTCATATGCAATTTCTCCCAGTGTATTTCCTAAAATATGCATATGGTCGTGACCGATATTTGTAATAATTGTGAGAACAGGATGAATAACATTGGTAGAGTCAAAGCGCCCTCCAAGCCCTGTTTCAAATAAAACAACATCACAGAAATTAATTTTACCGAAATAACAAATTGCCATAACAGTAATAATTTCAAACTCAGTCGCTTCCCCTAAATCCGTCTCGTCTAGTTTTTCAACGACTGGCTTTACCATCTTTACAAGTTCCGTAATCTCTTCATCTGCAATTGGTGTTCCATTCACACTAATACGTTCATTAAATGTTTCGATATAAGGAGAGGTAAACGTTCCTACCTTATATTTCGCGCCTTCTAGCATGTAGCGCATATATGTTAAAGTTGAACCTTTTCCATTTGTACCAGCAAGATGAACACATTTTATATGACGCTCTGGATTCCCCAGTTCTTCTAGCATCCATCTCATTCTTTCTAACCCTGGTTTAATTCCAAATTTCAATCGGCTATGAATCCACCCTATCGCTTCTTCGTATGTATGTATCACGTATGCTTTTCCCCTTTCAAAAGACAACCTTCATAATTCTATTATACGCAAAGAAAAGAGACTCACCAATATAGTGAGTCTCTAAAAACATTTTTATCCCGCTATTTGCGGGCAGTAAGACTCCCACCTCAAAATTCAGCTAGAGCAAAGAAGTTGGGCGGGAGATCAACTGCCCGTAAACGCCCGATTGGTGTGTGCTAATAAACAGTGGTGGATGGACAACCCCCCTACTGATTAAAGTTTCACTTTATTTCTCAAGATCTGCTAGACGTTGGCGAACTGCTTCACGTTTTTCTAGATAATCTTGCTCTTTCGCACGCTCTCCCTCAATAACTGCTGCAGGAGCTTTCGCTACGAAACCTTGGTTTGAAAGTTTCTTCTGTACACGTTCCACTTCTTTATCGAACTTCTCAAGTTCTTTCTCAAGACGTGCTCTCTCTTCATCAAGATTGATAAGATCAGCTAACGGTAAGAATAATTCTGCACCTGATACGATTGCAGTCATCGCTTTTTCAGGCGCTTGTAAATCCGTTTGAATTGTTAATTCACTTGGGTTACAGAAACGCTCAATGTAAGAGCTGTTTTTCGTAAGTTGAGCAAGTACAGCCTCATCTTTTGCTTTAATTTGCATTTGAACTTTTTTACTCATTGGCGTATTTACTTCGGCACGGATGTTACGAACAGAGCGAATGATATCAACTAGAAGGTGCATTTCTGCCGCAGCTTCTGTATCTTGTAAATCTTCGCGAACTGTTGGCCATGCAGCCACTGTAATAGACTCACCTTCATGCGGTAAATGTTGCCAAATTTTCTCTGTTACGAATGGCATGAATGGGTGTAGTAGACGCATTGTTTGGTCTAATACGTAAGCTAAAATAGAACGAGTTGTTTTCTTAGCTGCTTCATCTTCACCGTATAGTGGAAGTTTCGCCATCTCAATGTACCAGTCACAGAAATCATCCCAAATGAAGTTGTATAATGAACGACCAGCTTCACCGAACTCATATTTATCCATGTTACGTGTTACACTTTCGATTGTTTCGTTTAAGCGAGTTAAAATCCACTTATCTGCAACTGATTTTTCACCAGTTAAATCGATTTCTTCATACTTCATGTCATCCATGTTCATTAATACGAAACGTGATGCGTTCCAAATTTTATTAATGAAGTTCCAAGTAGATTCTACTTTTTCCATGCTGAAACGTAAATCTTGACCTGGTGCACTTCCTGTTGATAAGAAGAAACGCATTGCATCTGCACCGTACTTCTCGATAACATCCATTGGGTCAATACCGTTACCAAGGGATTTACTCATTTTACGTCCTTGCTCATCACGAACTAAACCGTGAATTAATACATCTTTAAATGGACGCTCACCTGTAAACTCTAAACCTTGGAAAATCATACGAGATACCCAGAAGAAGATGATATCATAACCAGTTACTAATGCATCTGTTGAATAGTAACGTTTAAAGTCTGCTGAATCTTCATTTGGCCAACCAAGTGTTGAGAATGGCCATAATGCTGAACTGAACCATGTATCAAGTACGTCGTTATCTTGATTCCAGTTTTCAATATCTGCTGGTGCCTCTGTACCTACGTATACTTCACCAGTTTCTTTATGATACCAAGCTGGAATGCGGTGTCCCCACCATAATTGACGAGAAATACACCAGTCATGAATGTTTTCCATCCAGCGTAAATATGTGTTTTCAAAACGATCTGGTACGAACGTTACTTTTTCTTCTTCTTTTTGTTGAAGCTCTACCGCTTTTTCAGCAAGTGGAGCCATTTTTACGAACCATTGTGTTGATAGGTAAGGCTCAACAACTGCACCGCTACGCTCACTATGACCTACTGAGTGCATATGAGGCTCGATTTCTACTAATACGCCAGCTTCTTGTAAGTCTTTCACTAACTCTTTACGGCATTCGAAACGATCCATACCGTTATACTTACCAGCTCTTTCGTTCATCGTTCCATCTTCGTTCATTACTAAGATGCGTGGTAAGTCATGACGATTACCTACTTCAAAGTCGTTCGGGTCATGAGCTGGTGTAATTTTTACAACACCTGTTCCGAAGTCTTTTTCTACATACTCATCAGCGATAATCGGGATTTCACGGCCTACGATTGGAAGTGTAACTGTTTTTCCGATTAAATGTTTGTAACGATCATCTTCTGGATGAACTGCTACTGCTGTATCACCAAGCATCGTTTCTGGACGAGTTGTTGCAAGACGAATGTGACCAGAGCCATCTGTTAACGGATAGTTCATATGGTAAAACGCACCTTGAACTTCTTTATGAATTACTTCGATATCAGAAAGAGCTGTGCGTGTTGCTGGATCCCAGTTGATAATATATTCACCGCGGTAAATTAAGCCTTTTTCGTATAATTGAACGAATACTTTATTAACCGCATCAGATAAACCTTCGTCTAATGTGAAACGCTCGCGAGAATAGTCTAGCCCTAAACCAACTTTTCCCCATTGTTGACGAATGTGAGAAGCGTACTCTTCTTTCCACTCCCAAGCTTTTTCAAGGAATTTCTCACGGCCAAGATCGTAACGTGAAATACCTTCTTCACGAAGTTTCCCTTCTACTTTCGCTTGTGTTGCGATACCAGCATGGTCCATTCCTGGAAGCCATAATACATCGTAACCTTGCATACGCTTCGTACGAGTTAAAATATCTTGAAGAGTTGTATCCCAAGCATGACCTAAGTGTAACTTACCAGTTACGTTTGGAGGTGGAATTACAATTGTATACGGTTGTTTCTTCTCATCTCCTGTTGCTTCAAAATATTTGCCTTCAAGCCACCATTTATAGCGGCCTTCTTCAACGGACATATGATCATATTTAGTTGGTAAATTCTTTTCCGTGTTTGACATTATTTTCCCTCCTTAAAATAAAAAATGCCCCTCATCCAAAAAAGGACGAGGGACATCGCGGTACCACCTTTATTTACAAACAAATTCAAAATTTGCTTATACTCTTAATTTGATAACGGACAAATCCGTCTTTTCCTAATGAGAACTATTCCGTTCAGAAAAGATGCTCCAGGGCTACCTTCTAACATAACTATCTAGAGAATCTCCCAGCTAATGATTCTCCTCTCTGAAGACGTTTCATGTTATACTCTTCCCCTTCAAGGCATTTATATGATTGTTAATTATTATATACAATAGTGTAAAAAACGAAACCTTATTCGTCAAGATAAATTTAAGACTACCACTTTCCGGACGAATATAAAAAAGATAAGTAGCATCCTAAAATGTACCCTATGGAATAGACACTTAAAAAAGTCTATTCCATAGGGTATTTCTTGTATAATAAGAAAAAAACTAGAATCGGAGAAAATTCAAAATGACAAAAAAGTTATTTACAGAAAAA
>NZ_JBNNUF010000002.1:0-177990 GCF_050279465.1 Bacillus sp. NPDC094077
TAGGGCGTTTCCTGTTCAAAATTGAACAAGAAGCGCCCTATCTTTCTCGAAAATGAATTTATTTATAAAAAACGCAAGTTTTTCAGTGCCCTCGTATTGAACCGGAATCATGCCTTTTAATTTTGTCTTAATCCTTTTGTAGTAGTAGTGAATATAGATCCTCAATTTTTTCTTAATCTGTAATGCGTAGAAAGTATGAAATAATGTTAATGAGAGGAACTTGGATTGTGCTTAAAAAGGATTTTACATTTAATGATGAAAAAAATTTTCTTTTTAAAACTTGATTTAAGAAAAAATATTTTATATACTAATTCATGTAAACGGTTTACTAGAAAGTATTTTGCTAGAAACGAAGGGAAGATTCGTATGGAAACAAGGGGGAGAGTAATCGGGATTGACATCGGTACCACAAGTACGAAGACGGTTGTATTTACTGAAAAAGGAAAAGTCGTTGCATCACATGCAATTGATTATCCAATCATTCAACCGAACGTCGGATGGGCGGAGCAAGATCCTGATGTAATATGTGCTGCTGTATATAAAACTGTAAGCGTTGCCATTGAAAAGGGTAATGTGTTACCAGAGGATATTTCTTCAATCGGTATTAGTACAGCAATGCATGCATTAATTGCTGTAGATGAAAACGGTGCGCCGTTAACGCGCTCTATCATTTGGGCAGATAATCGAAGCACAAAGCAATCAGAAAAACTATTACAACAAATGAATGGTCATAACATTTATAGAAGAACTGGTACACCTATTCATCCTATGTCACCACTTTCTAAATTACTGTGGATGAAGGAAGAAGAAACGGAGTTATTCAGAACTACTCATAAATTTATTTCCATTAAAGAGTATGTCATTTATCAATTATTCTCACGCTATGTAGTTGATTATTCAATCGCATCAGCAACTGGGTTATTTAATTTAGAAACATTAAACTGGGATGAAGATGTTTTAACTATGTTAAATATGTCACCAGAACAATTATCAACACCTGTACCAACTACATATATTTTATCGGGAATGAAACCGGAATTAGCACAAAAGATGGGCATTCATGAAGATACTCCAGTTGTGATTGGTGCGAGTGATGGTGTTCTTGCAAATGTAGGCGTTGGTGCAATATCACCTGGCTCAGCTGCAATTACGATTGGAACAAGTGGTGCAGTTCGAACAATTTCATCAAGTGTAAATACAGATGAAAAAGGAAGAACGTTTTGTTATGCATTAACAGACGAGCATTGGGTGATCGGCGGACCAACGAATAACGGTGGAATATTACTGAGATGGTTACGTGATGAATTTGGTAGTCCGGAGCAAGAAGTAGCAAGAAAGCTTGGAATTGATCCATATGATTTATTAATTAAGTATGCAGAAAGTGTACCGGCTGGAGCAGATGGATTACTATTTTTACCGTTTCTATCTGGAGAACGTGCACCACACTGGAATGCAAATGCTCGTGGTACATTCTTCGGGATAAATCTTCAACATAAACGAGAACATTTTATACGAGCTGTCATGGAAGGTGTCTGTATGAGTGTATATTCAGTTGCACTTGCCATTCGTGATTGTACAGGTCCACTTACTGAAATACGTGTTTCAGGAGGATTTGCGAAGTCTGCATTTTGGAGACAAATGCTCTCCGATATGATGGGGAAAGAATTGCTTGTTCCTGAAAGTCATGAAGCATCTGCGCTTGGGGCAGCAGCACTTGCTTTATATGCGGTAGGGAAAATTGATTCTCTTGAAGAGGTGAAGGATTGGATTGATATTGTTCATCATCATGTACCTAATAAAGAGAATACAGCTTTATATTTAGAAATGTTTTATATGTATGAACGACTTTACAATCGTCTGAAAGAAGAATTTGATTGTATAGCTGCTTTCCAACGTAAACAATAGGGGGATTGGGAGAAATGGTAGTTGGGATCGTACTAGCGGCAGTTGTCATACTACTTCTACTTATTACGGTAGTGAAATGGCATCCATTTGTCGCATTAATTTTAACAGCAATTGGAGTTGGACTAGCAATGGGGATGCCCTTGGTTGCAACTTCACCACAACATCCAGGGATTATTGATTCTATTAAATCGGGTCTTGGAAGTACGTTAGGATTTTTAGCAATCGTTTTAGCATTAGGAACGATGCTTGGAAAAATGATGGCTGAATCTGGAGGCGCTGAACGAATTGCTAACACATTAATTGATCGTTTTGGGAAGAAGCGTGTTCACTGGGCGATGATGTTCGTTGCATTTTTAGTAGGAATTCCTGTGTTTTTCCAAGTGGGATTTGTACTGTTAATACCACTAGTATTCACAATTGCATTAGAAACAGGGGTATCACTTATTACAATCGGTATTCCGCTTGTAGCAGGTCTATCGGTGGTGCACGGACTTGTTCCACCGCATCCAGCGGCGATGGCGGCAGTTGGTATTTTTAAAGCAGATGTAGGGAAGACAATTTTATATGCATTAATTGTCGGACTTCCAACTGCAATCATTTCAGGTCCACTTTACGGGAAATGGATCGGTGCTCGTATACATAAAGAAGTACCGTTAGATATAGCGGAGCAATTTATTGAAAGAGATAAGAAGAAGGAACTTCCTAGCTTTGGAAATACATTGTTTACTATTTTACTTCCAGTATTTCTTATGCTTGGTGCATCTATTGCGGAAGTAGTGTTAAATAAAACGAGTCAACTTGCACAAGTGTTACACTTTATTGGAGATCCAATTGTCGCTTTATTAATTGCAACGATTTATTCTTTCTTTAGCCTAGGTTATGCAAAAGGATTTTCTAAAGATAAAGTATTACAGTTTACAAATGATTGCTTAGGACCGATTGCGAACATCCTGTTAGTAATTGGTGCTGGTGGTGCATTTAATAAGGTTTTATTAGATTCTGGAATTGGTACTACAATTGCTGAAATGGCGAAAGAATCACATATTTCACCAATATTACTTGGATGGGGAATTGCTGCGCTTATCCGAATCGCAACTGGATCAGCTACTGTTTCTATGATGACAGCAGCTGGAATTGTTGCACCGATTGCAGCAAGTACACCAGGTGTAAATGTTGAACTATTGGCACTTGCAACAGGCACCGGGTCATTAATTTTATCACACGTGAATGATTCTGGATTTTGGATGATTAAAGAGTATTTCGGAATGACTGTGAAAGAAACATTATTAACATGGACTGCAATGGAGACTATACTATCGGTTGTAGCACTTGGACTAATTTCGCTATTAAATATATTTGTATAGAATGGGAGATTGATTAATATGAAACTAGGTTTAATTGGATTAGGAAAAATGGGATTCCCATTAGCGGAACACTTATATGAAGATAAGCATGAAGTTGTTGTATATGATGTAAATAAAGAACTTGTTGAAAAAGCGGATAAATCAGGAATTACTGCTCGGCATACATTAAAAGAAATGATTGCTGAATTAGAAGCCCCTCGTACAATTTGGGTAATGGTACCTGCAGGAGAAGTTGTTGAGTCAGTACTAAAAGATGTATATCCGTTATTAGAGGAAGGCGATATCGTTATTGAAGGTGGAAATTCATTCTATAAGGATACGTTACGTCGTGCTGAAGAAGCGAAAAGCTTTGGGTTACATTATGTAGATATCGGTACATCAGGCGGTGTAGAAGGAGCTAGATACGGCGCTTGCTTAATGGTTGGTGGAGAAAAAGAAATTTATGATCAATTAGAACCTTTATTTAAAGATTTAGCAGTAGAGGATGGGTATTCTTATGCAGGCCGAGTTGGTAGTGGGCATTTCTTGAAAATGGTTCATAACGGTATTGAATACGGAATGATGCAAGCAATCGCTGAAGGGTTCGAAGTACTAGATAAAAGCGATTTTGATTTCAATTATGAAGATGTTGCAAAAGTTTGGGCGAACGGATCCGTGATCCGTGGCTGGCTAATGGACTTAACTGAAAAAGCATTTGCAGAAGATCCAAAACTGGATGGCATTAAAGGTGTCATGAACTCTTCAGGAGAAGGGAAATGGACTGTTGAAACTGCACTTGAACTACAAGCAGCGGCACCAGTAATCGCAATGTCATTATTTATGCGCTACCGTTCTCAAGAAGATGATACATTCCATGGAAAAGTAGTTTCAGCACTTCGTAATCAATTCGGTGGACATGAGGTTGTAAAAAAATAAAAGGTGTTTTGAAAAGAGGCTCGTGCTTATGTACAAGCTTCTTTTTTGTTATTCATTTCTTATACTAAATTTCAAATTAATTACCATGGGTTCATTTGTCATAAAGTAAACCAGTAAATAGTGTCCCATTATAAAAATAAGAATAAATAAAATGATGTTTTCATAAATAGTAAAAGGGTGATTATGTCATCAGTGTAGCTATGAAATGGTGTTACATATGAGAAGAGCGTGTTAATAAAATATGAGGTGGTTAAATGGGAAATGAGCAGGTGAAGAATGTAAAGGAAGAAAAAAAGTTATGTCTTTGTATGATTGTAAAAAACGAGTCTAGAATTATGGAAAGGTGTTTAAATGCAACAAAATCAATTGTAGATTTTGTTTCTATTTGTGATACCGGATCGACAGATAATACACCAGAAATTATTGGAAAATGGTGTGAAGAAAATAATATACAAGGAACGGTTCATCATGAGCCATTTAAAAACTTTGGTTATAACAGAAGTTTAGCTGTGTCATTAGCCCAAAAAACATATCCAGAAGCAGATTATTTATTAATACTTGATGCGGACATGATTTTAGAAGTTGAGCCGGATTTTGATAAAAGCAGCTTAACTGAAGATCATTACCTTACATTGCAATATGATATTCATATTAAATATTGGCTTACACGTCTTTTGAAAGCCTCTTTACCATGGAAATCAGTCGGTGTTACTCATGAGTATTGGGATATTGATCGTTCCAAAGTTGGAGCGAATTACAATACGAGAGTTGCTAGGTTAGATACTCTTGTCGTTAATGATCCTGGGGATGGTGGAAGTAAGGGCGATAAATTTGAAAGAGATGAGAGGTTGTTGTTACAAGGGATAAATGATCCGGAAACTACGCCAGATTTGTATATAAGGTATTTATTTTATTTAGCTCAAACTTATTATCATCTAAATCAATTTGAAGATTCGATTAAATGGTACAAAAAAAGAGTGGAAGCTGGAGGATGGGTTGAAGAGGTATTCTATTCGTTATTACGAATAGGATTTTGTTATGAACAGTTAGCAAATCGTTCAGCAAATAAACAACATGAAGTAATAGATGTGGATGACAAAGAAAATGTTAAGAAGCAAGAAGAGCAATATTTATCATTAGCTGTTTTTTATTTTCAAAAAGCATGGGAATATAGACCAACTCGAGCTGAACCATTATACCAACTTGCAAGATTGTATCGACTACGATCTCAAAATAATATTGCTTTGATGTATGCCCTGCAAGGGAAGGAAGTTCCTTTTCCAAAAGATGATCTTCTATTTGTAGATTATCATGTGTATGATTACTTATTTGATTATGAAATTTCTATAAGTGCTTACTATATACCTCACAAAAAACATTTAGGGGAAAGGTCACAAAAATATTTGGAATCGAAGAAAGAAGAGATACCGTTGCATATAGCAAACATAGTAGAGAATAATGCAAAATTTTATTAAATACATTTTCTTAAAGGAGTAGTGGGATAATCATGGAATTAATACGATGGGCGATTGAACTAGGGGAATCGGTGCATGGAAATACGTATGAAGAATTGATGCCACTACTAGATTATTATTATGATCGTGATCATTTAAAAGCGTATTGTATCGCAAATCTTCTTTTAGATATGGATGTGTCAGATGAGCATCGACAAAGAATCGAATTAAGAAGGTGCATTGCTGCCTATTATGCTGGATTATATAAAGTAGCAAAAAAACATGCAAATGAGTTGTTAGTTCAACATCCTGATGTGGATTTATATAAAAATAATTTAAGGTTAATGGAAGTTTTTTTGAATAAAGAATATGATTATTGTCTTTTTATATGCCCGAAGACGTATGGTAGTTTCATAGATGTTGCGCGAGCTTTAAAATGGCGATTGGAGCAGGAGGGAAATACAGCAATTATATCAGAAACAATACTAGAAAATGTGAAAAATACAATAGTTTTTGGAGCACATACATATGCATATAACCCGAATCTCCTTCCGAAAAATGCAATTATTTATAATTTAGAACAGCTATACGAAGGAAGTCCATACGCACACCCGCTTTATTTAATATTATTAAAAGATAGGGTGATTTGGGATTATAGTAAACAAAATATAGAATGGTTAAAACAAAAGGGAATAGGAAAAGAAATAAAACATGTAGGAATGAACTATGCTCCAACTTTAGAAATAAAACAAGATGCATTTGAAGGTGAAATCTCTGAAGATATTGATATCTTGTTTATAGGTGCTCTTAATCCGAGAAGGCAAGCTATTTTCGATCAATTAAAAGCAGTTGCACCGAATTTACATATAGTTTTTAAAAATAATGCGTGGGGAATTGTTAGAAATGAGTTGATTGCTAGGTCTAAAATTATATTAAATATTCACTTTTACTTATCAGGAATTCTTGAAACACCTCGCGTTTCTTATGCAGTCGCAAATAAGAAATTTATTATTTCGGAAAATAGTAATCCAGAAGACGAGATAGAGTGGCCAGGAATTGTATTTACTCCGTATGAAAAAATAATAGAAAACGTAATGAAATATATAGAATTACCAGAAGAACGAAAAGAATTAGCAGAAAAAGCGTATTACCATTTTGAAGCAAATGAAAGCATAGGTACACTGAGTCAGAAAGGTAAAACAAAGTAATTGCGCGAAACTCATACGAAAGTATGAGTTCTTTTTTTCGTGTATCATACTATTTTATCAAGGAAGTTCCCTCTTTGTATTGTATTTTGTAAAGAAATTTCTGATAATATATAAGTAGAACTTGAAAACAAAGGGGAGAATTGATTATGAAACTAGTCGTTATAAACGGTACACCAAGAAAATTCGGTAGAACTCGCGTTGTGGCAAAATATATTGTTGATCAATTTGAAGGGGAGTTATACGATTTAGCAGTAGAGGAATTGCCTTTATATAACGGTGAAGAATCGCAACGTGATTTAGAGGCAGTAAAAAAATTAAAAGCGTTAGTGAAAGCTGCGGATGGAGTTGTACTATGTACACCAGAATATCATAATGCGATGAGCGGGGCACTGAAAAATTCGTTGGATTACTTAAGTAGCAGTGAGTTCATCCATAAACCTGTCGCATTACTAGCGGTTGCAGGAGGCGGCAAAGGAGGAATTAACGCATTAAATAGTATGCGCACTGTTGCTAGAGGTGTTTACGCAAATGCAATCCCAAAACAAGTTGTGCTTGATGGACTTCATGTACAAGATGGTGAACTTGGAGAAGATGCAAAACCATTAATTCATGATTTAGTTAAAGAATTAAAAGCATATATGAGTGTATATAAAGAGGTGAAAAAACAACTGGGAGTTGAGTGATATGTCCTCACTTTATCATGATTCTCGCTTGTATTACATTCTGGGGGCCAATAGTCTATCAGCTATTGGTTCCGGGATTGTTATGATAACGATTCCGTGGTTGTTAATTAAAGAGAGTGGGGGAGAGGAAACATTTGGTTATGTTTCTATCATTTCAACTCTTATTATGTTTTTATTAACACCATTTATTGGGCAAAGTATTGATCGTTTTTCAAGAAAATCTTTATTGCTATGCAACGAAGGTATCGGGATAGCCGTTATAGGAATGATGGCTATATGGGGATTTGCTGGGCAATCTTATCATTCTATTCATTACATTATTATTTATATAGCAGGTTCTTTCTATTATCTATTATTCTATCCTACAATTTTTGCATTTAACCAAGAGATCTTTCGAGAAGACCATTATAAAAGTTTAAGTGGCACGATGGAAATACAAGGACAGTTAACACAAGTTATTTCAGGAGCGGCAGCAAGTTTCTTAATTGAGATCATTTCTTTGAAATGGATCTTGCTAGTAGATATGTTAACTTTTACAGGAGCATTTTTTCTTTTCTTATGTATACCGTATGTAAAGAAAAAAGAAGTAAAACGGAAAGTAACATTTAAGAAGCAATTGTTCGAAGGAATTCACTTTATGAAAAAGCGTCCTAAGTTCTTTTGGTTTTTACTTGCCACTTATATGCCGTTTATCGGTGTTATGATGGCAAATTATTTAATACCAGTTTATATTTCAGATATACTCAAAGCTAGTGCCTCTGTATACGCGATAGAAGGTATGATGTATGGTGTTGGGGCTGTTATTGCGGGAATAAGTATTCCAATTTTGATGAAATATGTCAAAACAGAAGTTTCAATCGTTATGACGATGTTCATTTATGTAATTTCAATTACCGCAATGATTATTGAACCTTCCATTATGTTATTATATGGACTAGCGATTTTTCATGCGATTGGAAATGCTGGAACAAGAGTGGCGAGAAATGTATTGATGATGAAGGAAATCCAAAACGAAGTAATGGGACGTGTAGACAGCTTATTTCGATTAATTGGTACAGGGATTCGGATTATATTGTTAATGTTATTTACGGCGGGTGTGTCTAAAGTAGGGGTAATGATACCGTTTTATTTGCTAAGTTTCATATTGATCCTTTCATTAGGAATTGCTGTTTACTTTGTAATCTCAAAACGTAAAGTGGAAGCGGATGTTCCGAATAAATCACTCGTTTAAAAAATACTTCTGCCTCCCTTTCTTTTTCTATATAATAAAAAGAAAGGGAGTGTTAACTTATTTATGAACAAATGGATATTACTTATAATCTTATTACTACCTCCACTATACATTATTTATATGACGTTTCGAATGAATAAAGTTGCTCGTGAAAAATTGAGTAATCACTCTCCATACGTTCTTATATTAGGTGCAAAGTTATTTGGAGATAGACCGTCTTTATCACTTCAAAACCGTTTGGATGTAGCGTTGGAATATTTATATTCTCATCCTGAGGTAAAAGTAATTGTTTCAGGTGGTCAAGGGGAAGATGAAGATATACCGGAAGCTCACAGTATGAGAAACTATTTAATGGTACATGGTATAGATGAGAGTCGTATTTTAATGGAAGACCGTTCTACAAATACATATGAAAATTTAAAGTTTAGTATGGATTTATATGATGTAACACATGCAGTAGTTGTAAGTAATACGTATCATTTATATCGAACGAAAATAATTGCAAAGCGTTTAGGAATGAAGATGGAGGCATTAGCTGCTGAAACACCGATTCGTTCTAAGAAAAAAATGTATGTGCGTGAATACGCTGCAATAATGAAAACAATATTGTTCGACCGTTAGAGCTCAAATGCGAGCTCTTTTTTTATAGAATAATGCGTATCATTTGTAATGAAGTCCATATTCCATCAAAATATAGGAAACAACAATAAAGGAGTTGTGTTTGTGATTCAGTTTAATCATGTGTCAAAATCGTATGAAGATGGCACAAAAGCAGTGGATTCATTGCATTTAGAAATTAAAAAAGGAGAATTTTTTGTTCTCATTGGCCCGAGTGGTTGCGGGAAAACAACGACAATGAAGATGATTAATCGTTTAATTGAAACGACAGAAGGTTCAATTTTAATCGATGGAAAAGATATCCAACAATATAATATAAATGAATTGCGTTGGAATATAGGGTACGTGTTGCAGCAAATCGCTTTATTTCCACATATGACAATCGCTGAAAATATTGCAGTTGTTCCTGAAATGAGAAAATGGAGCAAAGAAGAAATAAAAGCACGTATCGATGAATTGCTACAGATGGTTGGGCTAGATCCAGACGTATATCGTAATCGTATGCCGGATGAACTGTCAGGAGGGCAAAAACAACGTGTCGGTGTCGTACGGGCATTAGCCGCAAACCCGAAAATCGTTCTTATGGATGAACCATTTAGTGCATTAGATCCGTTAAGTAGGGAGCAGCTTCAGAAGGATATCGTACAACTGCAAAAAAAGATTCAAAAAACAATCGTGTTCGTAACGCATGATATGCAAGAAGCGTTATCACTTGGAGATCGTATTTGTATTATGAAAGAAGGAAAAGTTGTTCAATTAGATACACCAGAAGGAATTATACATAATCCGAAAAATGAATTTGTAGAGGAGTTCATTGGAAATCGTGGACGAACTTGGTATGAGGGGAAAAGTGTAGAAGATGTATTGCCACTTGACGAAAGTGTGCGAGTAGAAGGGGATGCACTATCATTACAATCTTCTTTACAAGAAGCGCTAGTTCGCCTACAAGCTGAGGATGTCGTTCCGGTTGAAGAAAATGGTCAATATGTTGGAGCGTTAACAAGTCGTCATATTGTCAATTATATTGTTGAACAAATGAAGGAGAGAGGCTAAACAGTGACTAATTTTATTCAAACGTTCCAAGAACGAAAAATAGAATTGCTAAGTGCATTAAGTGAGCATTTACAAATATCGCTTATTTCACTATTTTTTGCAGTAATTATTGCGGTGCCGCTTGGTATTTTATTAACGAGAAAAGAACGAATGGCTGAATTTATAATAGGAACTTCTGCAGTTATGCAGACAGTGCCATCACTTGCATTACTCGGACTATTAATTCCGTTAGTAGGGATCGGAAAACTTCCAGCCATTATCGCATTAGTTGTGTATGCACTATTACCTATTTTACGAAATACATATACAGGAATACGGGAATTAGATGATTCTCTAATAGAAGCAGCTAGAGCTATGGGGATGAATAGCTGGAGAAGGTTGTGGAAGGTAGAACTTCCTCTTGCATTGCCAATTATTATGGCTGGTATTCGTACGGCGATGGTATTAATTGTTGGAACGGCCACATTAGCAGCTCTCATAGGTGCCGGTGGTCTAGGTAAACTCATATTATTAGGTATAGATCGAAATGATCATGCGCTTATCATTTTAGGGGCCGTACCAGCCGCGTTACTCGCTTTATTCTTTGATATAGTACTTCGCATACTTGAACGACCAAAACGCTCTTCTAAGCGCGTTATATTGACGATATGTATTGCTTTCGTAATGGTCGCTTCTCCATTTCTTTGGAATACACAGAAAAAAGATATTGTTATTGCTGGCAAACTTGGATCTGAGCCAGAAATTTTAATTCAAATGTATAAGCAATTAATTGAACAGGATACAGATTTACACGTAGAATTAAAACCAGGTCTTGGAAAAACAGCATTTGTATTTGAGGCATTGAAATCAGGGGAGATTGATATATATCCTGAGTTTTCAGGAACAGCTTTATCTACTTTTGTGAAAGAAGAACCGAAGAGTACAAATCGTGATGAAGTATATGAGCAGGCTCGCATTGGAATGGAAAAGAAATATAATATGAAAATGTTGAAGCCAATGGAGTATAACAATACATACGCATTAGCCATGCCGAAAAAAATAGCAGATCAAAATAACATAAATACAATTTCTGATTTAGGAAATATTGCACAAAATGCAAAAGTAGGATTTACATTAGAATTTGCTGATCGTGAAGATGGTTATAAAGGAATGCAAAAATTATATAACTATAAGTTTTCAAATGTTAAAACGATGGAACCGAAACTGCGCTATAGCGCAATTCAATCTGGGGATGTTAACGTAATCGATGCATATTCAACAGATAGTGAATTGGAGCAATACGGACTTAAAGTGCTAAAAGATGATAAAGGACTATTCCCACCATATCAAGGTGCACCATTACTAAGAAAAGAGACGTTACAGAAATATCCGGAACTTGAAAAAGTATTAAATAAATTATCTGGAAAGATTACAGATGAAGAAATGCGAAAAATGAATTATGAAGTAAATGTAAATGGTAAAAGTAGCGAAGAAGTCGCAAAACAATTTTTACAAAAAGAGAAGTTACTTCGTTAATTTTACAATAAATATACAATTTTATATGTATGGAATGACCGTTCATTACAAAATGAACGGTTTTTTCGTGCATACTTATACATTTTTTCAAAAAAGTATTCCATTTTTCTTCATTTTCTTTTAGAATAAGTAATGTTTTCCTGAAAAAATATAAGAGAAACGTCTATTAGAGAAAAAGGTGACTTTAATAGTCGAACGAACATAACACCTAGAATGACAGATGGGGTGGTACAAATAGAAAAGAAGTTAGGATTCTTTCCGTTAATCGCATTAGTAGTTGGAACAATGGTTGGTGGCGGTGTTTTTAGTTTACCGCATGATTTAGCAGTAGGAGCAAACAGTGGCGCAATAATAATTGGATGGTGTATTACAGCGATGGGAATGATTCCACTCGCGCTCGTATATCAAACGTTAGCAAAACAGAAGCCGGAGCTTGAGGGCGGAATTTATAGTTATGCACGAGCTGGTTTCGGTGAATATATTGGGTTTAATAGTGCTTGGGGATATTGGCTAGCAGGAATTTTAGGGAATGTCGCAACAATTATGTTACTGTTTAATACATTAGGTTATTTCTTCCCAATTTTTAAAGGTGGAAATAATGTTGCGTCAATCGTTGGTGCATCACTTTTATTATGGACACTGCATTTTCTAATTTTATTTGGAATTCGTGAAGCTTCTATTATGAATGTTATTGCAACAATAGGGAAATTAGTTCCGATCGTATTATTTATTGTTGTAATGGTAACAGCTTTTCGTTGGGATACATTTACACATGATTTTTGGGGAGAAGGAACCATCTCAGTTTCCGCTATACTTGGTCAAGTGAAAAATACAATGCTTGTAACGCTTTGGGTTTTCATTGGAGTTGAAGGAGCGGTTGTATTATCTGGAAGAGCGAAAAATAGCCGAGACGTCGGTAAAGCGACAGTATTTGGACTTATTTTAGTAATGTCTATTTATATTTTAATTTCTGTCCTGTCAATGGGAGCGATGACAAGAGGAGAGCTTTCCGTTTTAGAAACTCCGTCAATGGGACATGTATTAGAACATGTTGTTGGGACATGGGGGGCAGTTGCGATTAACATCGGGTTAGTTGCCTCGCTTATAGGTACATTAATAGGCTGGTTTTTACTTGTTTCTGAAATTTCTCACGTAGCAGGAAAAGATGGAGTGTTTCCGAAAGTATTTACGAAAACAAATAAGAAGCAAACGCCGCATATGGCATTATGGATCTCAAATGGCGTTGCCCAAATTATATTTATAATCGTTCTGTTTTCAGAATCAACATATCAAATTATGTATTTTATTGCATCAACATCAATTTTATTACCATATTTATTATCAGCGTTATTCCAATTCAAATTAGTCATTACAAATGAACTAAAAGATGCAAAAGTAAAAAACGGCTTGTTAGCTTTAATAGCCTCTATTTACTCTGTATGGCTTATTTATGCAGCTGGTTTAAAGAATTTACTACTTGTTTCAATCGTATATGGAATTGGGATTATTGTTTACATGTTTGCACGAAAAGAAAAAGGGAATCGTTGTTTTGCGGGTATAGAGAGATATGTAATGTGGGCAATTGTTATTGCAGCTATCACATCCATTTATATGTTATTGACTGGAAATATAAAAATGTAAAAAGTCCTTTTTATTTAAAGGGCTTTTTTCTTTGTTTAGAGAATATTTAATACATAAGATATTCAGGAGGGATGAAAATGGAAGAAAAAGAACAGTTGTCTAGAATAATTGATTTAGCTAGTGAGTTAAGGAAAGTATTAGTACAAGAATCTTTTTTTAATCATCATCCTGAACTTCGAGGAGTGATTGAAAATTTAGCTAGTTCTGTTGAGAACTTGGCGGGATTACAGAAAAATAAAGATGAAAACGCTGAAGATCGATTACGGTATGTACTTGCTAAAATGAAAATTGCTCATAATGCTATTTTACAAGAGAAAAAAGCATTTCCTTCTCATTAATATACGTATTATTTTTAACCTGGCGGATAACGTCAGGTTTTTTATTTCTAGTTTTTCTTTTTTTTCATACACTAAGAATAGTATGAAAAAAGAAGGTGACTAAGGTGAAATTACATAAAGCTCTTCAGCCAAGTTTTATAAAACGAATGTACTATATGAGGTTTATAGGAAAATTTACAAAAGCGGAGAGAGAAAAGAATGGAGAGAACTTCTTTGTACAATGTCTATCACCAATACCGTTCACTTTACAAGAGCAATTTACAAATGAACATTATATATTTGAAGGATTATGTAGCAATAAAAAGAATGAAAAAATCTTTTCGGAATTAAAGAATAAAAAATTAGAAAAACAACTGGTCATGTTTCGTCTCTATTATGAAAGAGGAAATATATACGTGGAGTTAATATGTACAGAAGAACCGCGAGAAATAGCAACTAGCTATAAAATGATTCCAGCACCTAAAGTCCCAGATAATAATAAAAGAGAATCTTTAGAACGGAAACTTAGTAATGGCTATTTATCATTTCTTATACCAAAGTTTCCGAAAGACTTTGAGCCTCCTGAATTTTTGTGGCATGCTGGAAGGTTATATGGAAATATATCATTAAAATCATCAATTAGTTCAATTGCATACTTTGAACAGAATCGAGAATGTAAATATATAGACTTCAATGACTGGATAAAACATGTAGAAATAGCGGTGGAAGATCAAGTTTATTTTGTAAGTGATTATGTGTATGAGCAATTAAAAAAAAGGATGAATGAAGAAGGTAAGTTAGTTGAAATAGAGGATATAAAAGTACAAAAGGATGAATGGGAATGGGATGAGCGTGAATCCTCTTTTTTACAGTATGTACGAAGTGTAGTACGTAGTAAAGGGTTATATTTGGATGAAACGGATATTTATAATTTCCATATAAGTGTAAAAACAAATATGTTAACGATTCTTGCTGGAATACCGGGTGTTGGGAAATCACGTTTTGTGCAAGCGTACGCGGAAGCACTAGGATTACAGTATGGAGAAGAGTTGGTTTGGATTCCAATTTCTCCATCGTATCAAGAACCACATGATCTACTTGGTTATCTTCATCCAAATGGTACTTTTATTGAAAGTGAAACAAAGTTAGTTAGAACATTAATGAAGGCAAAAGAAAATCAAAATCAATTGTATATAATAGTTTTTGATGAAATGAACATGTCACATATTGAGCATTGGTTTACTCCATTTCTATCTGTACTTCAACTTGAAAAGAAAAATCGTATTTTGAATTTATATGAAGGTGTACATGAAGCAGAAAATCCAATTCCATCGAAAATTGAAATTGGAGAAAATATTATTTTTGTAGGTACTGTGAATTTTGATGAAACAACGAAAGAACTCTCCGATCGAATATTAGATCGGACAAATTTAATAGCATTACAAAAGATTCCATTTTGTGAGATGTGTATGGAACCAGAGAAAGTTGTATTACAACCACCTTTGAAAGTAACAGCGGGAGAATTTCGGATAAATTGGGTCAGAAATAAAACGATGATTGAGGTGTTTTCTGAAGAAGAGTTAGAGTTATTAGATAAGTTGCATGTTGTATTGTCATCACATGATGCTTCAAAGGGAATTTCTTTTCGTTGTGCAAAAGCAATTGCTACTTACTTGCAAAATATACCGTTCCAAAATAATCATTCTTATATGATCAGCAGAGAAGAGGGCTTTGATTTACAAATAAAACAGCGTGTACTGACGAAATTAAGGGGAACTGAAATGATGGTTGGTTCTTTACTTTCTGAAGAAGTAAAACGGGGAGCAACTTTAATACCTCTTTTGCAATCTCCGCTTGCAAATAGGGTATCTACATTTGAACACTCTTTAGCATATTTAAGAGAAAAGCGTAGAGAACTGGAGTTGTATGGATATGCAAAATGAAGAGCGTTACGAAACGGAAATTGTTGATACGAAAGAAACGCTCCCTTTTGTTTTAAAGGTAATCATTGGTACAGAGGGAAAAGGGGATTATATTTTTTTAAATCGTCTTTGCACATCTACTACAGCATTAGTTCAATGTATTTATAAAGTACAAGAATTAAAACCGATAAGATTGCATTACTACTATGAAAGTCCAATGAATATTACTTTTATATGGAATAAAGTGTATGAGGGGCAGAAAAATATAAAAGAGTCACAATATGAAATTAATGAAAAAAAACAAAAGGTATTAATATATGAACATGGAAAAACGGAATTCTTTTATCCATGGCGCTGTGGTTTATATCATTTTGAAGTACGTATAGAAGAGAAAACGTATTATGGTGCATTTCAAATTGTTCCAAAAAATTTTTTTGATGACCAATTTGAAATGATTCAAAACCATGTAAAGTCAATTTTAAATGAGTTGATTTTAGATAGAGGGTATTATAAAAAGACTTTCTCTGCACTTAGTGATATTGAGGATTCTTCTTATCTAGTGTTACTTAGAAAGTTGCCGCAAAAAATGAAAAATATAAAGCGAATTTTTGAAAAAATAGAATCAAGTTCAAAATTTATACATGAATATAAATGGGAAGCGAAGGAGCGGAAGGCAACGAGAAAAGGAACCATAATGGCAGAAAGAAAACCTTATGCAAAATATTATAATCGTAAGGGTATAGAACAAAAAAATAGTAAGGAAAATGCATTTCTTAAATTTAAAGCGATGCAATTTTATCATTATTTACTTGAAGCCAAAAGTTTTTTACGTCAAACAATTGAAATATTAGAAAGAGAAAAAAAGAAAAAATCGGAAGAGTTTCAAGCTGTAAAAACAATTATGCAAACAATTGAACGAAACGGATCAGTGACCGATAGAGAGAAGCAAAAATATAAAAATCTACATTTACTAAAAGAAGCAGATTTACGGAAAAGTTCTGTGAAAATACAAGAATATAAAATATTAGCGCATATTGTACAAGAAAGTGTACAATACTTTCAAACTTTAATGTATTCTTCATTTTGGAGTGAAGTTTCTGAAACGGGTAACATGAACTCATACGATTTACCGATACCACATCAACAATTACTACATCATTTAGAATTACTTCCACAATATACGGATCAATCTCCATCTTTGTTATTTGTTTATAAACCAACGTTTTTAGTGTATGAATATTACGCTTTTTTTATTGTTATTTCAATTTTAGAGCAAATTGGTTTTGAAGTTAGAAATTCCATTCGTGAACAAATACAAGAACATTTTTATGTAGATGGGTTACAAGACGGGACGACAGTAGTTTTACATCGAGATGATATAAAGGTACATGTCGCGTTTAACGACTTAATTGAAACACATCCTCTTATTGCATTAAGTAAAGGGAGTAACTTTTATAATGGAGAGGATACGAAGAAGCCAGATATTCGTTTAGACTGTTTTGTAAAGGAAGATGGGATATTCAATTATAAATCTTCTATTATTATTGAAGTGAAGTATAGTCCAATGTACAATATTTTTCAGCATGTAGGTAATACGAAAGCAACTGAACAAATGTATAAGTACTGGTCTATAAAGTATGTAGAAGAACAGAATGGAAAGAGAGTTTTTCATCGAAGGGCAATTTATGAAGTTATTTGTGTATATCCAGGAAGCCATATGCATAGTAAAAAAATTGAGTCTGGATGCGGTGTTTTTCTACAATTATACCCATATAAAACGAAACAAGGGGAAGAGAAATTAGCTGGAAAACATGGGATGGTACAAATTTTTGAGAAGTGGTTAAAAAGCATTAAGAGGTAAAAGAAATCCTTTTTCATAAAGGATTTTTTTAGGTTAAGAAGAATTATATGCTGTATGGAAGGAAGCGTGAAGTGATTTACACATATGTTGTTAGAAGAACTGAACATGTGAGATATAAGACAATTAAGTAGGAATTTAATTCGTTTTGCAGAATATAATAAGTCATAAATATTTTTAGTTGCATACGAAGATTTGTTCTTATATGATAGATAGTGAAAGCGTTATCAAAAACAGAGCGGCGATGGGAAAGGCGGTTAAATATGTTCCAGCGTGTTCAAACAAAGGAAGAACATTTTTGGTTCGAGCAACTATGGGGAGATTTTTGTGAAGAAAGAAACTTAATGTTTGTAGAACGTAATTTAAATCCATCACGATTTTTATTAATAGAAGATGAGCATCATATAGGTACAGTAGAGTGTATTAAGTATACGGTACCCGAACAATCAAATTCTGAGTTTTTCTATCCGTTTTCTAAAAATGATTTAGTGAAAGATTTGAAAAATGTGTATGAAATAGGCAAGTTAAGTATTGCGAAAACGTCTCGTGGGAGAGGACATTTCAAAAGGCTAACAGCTATTTTATTTATGCATGCTTTAGAAACGAAAGCTGAATGGTATATTGCAGCAGTTACAAAAAGAATGTATATGTATTTACTTACACTCGGTTTTCCAATTGAACCGATAGATAATCCATTTCATTTTCATGATACTTTACAAGGTGTACCAGTGCGAATTCATGCTCGAAAAGGAGTTACGCATTTGTATTCTTTGAAAGAATTTCGCGATGTGATTCAAGGGAATGCTCATGCACAGGCATTAATTGCTGAATACAGTAAAAATATTATGTTAACAAAATGAAGTGAAATGAATATGTACAGTATAAATAATGATATTTTCATAACGTCATACTTAATGAAAAAGACCCTTATTATTTTAATAAGGGTCTAAAATTCATAATCCAAATATACTAAAAATCATTTTACGTCGCTTCGGTTTCTTTTCTCTTTCATATGTTGGTTTTGAATCAGGAGTAATATATATTGGTTCTTCTTTCTTGAGGGCAGCTTCTAGCGTTTGAATTCGGTCTAACATTTCCTCCATTTCGCGGCGGTGTTGTAAAAGTTGGTACGTAACGACATCGTTTGCCTTATCTTGCATTTGCTCTTCTATTCGATCGAGTCTTCTCGTAATTGTGTTTAATTGATCAGCTAATTGCTCAAAATCATTCGATGATATGTTTTGAACAATTGTATTTACTTGAGTTTTTAATTCTTCAACATCATTTGATGATGTTTTTTGCGTAGCTTGAGAGTTTTGAGACTGCTTCATTTGAGAACGATGGTATTCTAACATTTGTTCTACATCATCTTGTGTGAAAATAAAGTGACCATATTTATTTTTTTCTATCGTAAGATTTAATTGTTGTGCAATCCGGACAACAGCCTTTGGACTAACACCTAATTTTTTTGCGATAAATGGTGTTTTATATTCCAAAATAATCCCTCCTATATATATCCTGTTGAATGATTTCGATCTATGAAGTAAGTTCCCTTCAGGTATGACAAAAGAAGTGTGGAATCGGCAAAGAAAGTGTTTTTTCACGAAATTTAGTTTTGAAGAATATATCGTTTATATAAAAAAACATCTTAATATTTAGAATAATTTAATTTGACTAGGGTAAATGAATTAGATTATCATAATGATAATTATCTTTTTTATGTATGCATATAATATATATAAAGGTGGTTGCTAATGTAGAGTATTAGAATGCTTACTTCACTTGAATAAAATTAAGTAGGAGGTGGCTTCCTTGCTTACACTGTAAGTAAGGAAAAGTATTTGGACATATATAGTATAAGTATAGTGATTGTTTTAATTGCCTTGACGGCGTTTTTCGTTGCAGCAGAATTTGCAATTGTTAAAGTGAGAAGTTCACGAATTGACTATTTAATTGCAGAGGGAAATAATCGCGCAACATCTGTCAAAACAGTCATTACAAACTTAGACGAATATTTATCTGCTTGTCAGCTAGGAATAACAGTTACAGCTCTTGGAATTGGGTGGTTTGGTAAACCGGCGCTTAAGCATATGTTTGACATGCTTTTTGCAAAATTGAACATTGCTACTCAACTAGCAGACATTTTTGCTGTAATTTTAGTATTTTTGTTTATTACTTTTTTACATGTTGTAGTAGGGGAATTGGCCCCAAAAACATTTGCAATTCAAAAAGCTGAACAGGTGAGTTTGTTTGCTGCTAAGCCGTTAATTTTCTTTTATCGTTTTGCATTCCCATTTATTTGGATCCTGAATGGATCAGCTCGAATTATTACGAAATTGCTAGGGCTGAAACCGCCGAAAGGGCATGATGGGGTTCATTCAGAAGAAGAATTACGGTTGTTAGTTTCAGAAAGTTATAAAAATGGTGAGATTAATCAGTCTGAATATAAATATGTAAATAAAATTTTTGAATTTGACGATCGGATTGCAAAAGAAATAATGGTACCTCGAACGGAAATGCAGATTATAAGTAAAGAAATGCCTGCTGAAGAAGCTTTGCAAAAAATGTCTCGAGAAAAATATACGAGATATCCGGTTGTCGATGGTGATAAAGACCACGTGATAGGTTTTGTGAATTTTAAAGATATTTTTACAGATTTTGTGCAACATAAAGCTGTAAGTAAAAATACGGTGCAGCAATTTATAAGACCAATTATTTTGGTTATCGATTCTATCCCAATTCATGATTTGTTTGTAAAAATGCAAAAAGAAAGAACACATATTGCCATATTGATAGATGAATATGGTGGTACATCTGGACTTGTTACTGTTGAAGATATTTTAGAAGAAATTGTTGGGGATATTCAAGATGAGTTTGATACGGATGAACAGCCAGAAATTCAACAAGTTAGTGAAACGAAAATGATACTAGAGGGAAAAGTACTTGTTAGTGAAGTTAATACATTATTAGGCTTAATGATTAATGATAATGGCGTTGATACAATCGGTGGCTGGATTTTAACGAAAAATATAGAGATTGCTGAAGAGGATTCCATTGAAATCGAAAATTATAAGTTTTGTGTGAAAGAATTAGATGGACGCTATATTAAGAGGTTAGAAGTCACAAAAACAGCAGAAACAATTGTTATTTTAGAAGATGAAAAACAAATTTCGTTACAAGAGCAAATTAGTTCGTAAACTCTGCTATATGGCAGAGTTTTTTTGAGCATAATGTTTTTGGAGAAATAAGGGCTATGATACAATTACATAAGTCAGACCTTTCACTAGGTGAAGTATTATTGTATACATATATTTGGAAGGGGAGGAAATATGAAAAAGCATTTATATATAAATGGAGATTGGAAATCAGTGAACACATATAAGCCATTATATGCACCATATTCTGAAGAAACGTTAGCAGAGATTGCACAAGGAACGGAAGAAGATGTTCAAGAGGCTGTTACTTCTGCAAAAAATGCAATGAAAAAAATGAATAAATTATCTGCATACGACCGTGCGACTATTTTAGAGAAGGTTGCACAAAAAATGGATGAAAGAAGAGAGGAATTTGCAGAGATTATTGCAAAAGAGGCTGCAAAACCAATACGTGCTGCAAGGGGGGAAGTAGATCGTACCGTTCAAACATACAAATTTGCAGCTGAAGAAGCGAAACGTATATATGGTGAGACGTTACCACTCGACGCAGCACCTGGTGCAGATGGGCGTATTGCATATACAATCCGAAAACCAATAGGGGTTATAGGAGCTATTACGCCATTTAACTTTCCATTAAATCTAGTAGCGCATAAAGTCGGCCCTGCAATTGCTGCCGGAAATACAGTTGTGTTAAAACCAGCTGACCAAACGCCATTATCGTCTTATGCATTAGTTGAGTTATTTGAAGAGGCAGGATTGCCAAAAGGAGCTTTGAATATTATTTCTGGTCCCGGTTCAACTGTTGGTGAAGCAATCGTTAAAAATAATGATGTTGCTTCCATTACTTTTACCGGAAGTCCGAACGTTGGAATCGGGATTAAAGAAAAGGCAGGATTAAAACGGGTTACGTTAGAATTAGGATCAAATGCTGCCGTTATTATTGATGAAGATGTAGAGTTAACTGATGAGATAATGGAACGCGTAAAATGGGGCGCATTTGTTAATAATGGACAAGTTTGTATTTCGGTACAACGTGTTTTTGTACACGAAAAGAGAGTGGATGAATTTCTTTCGAAGTTAAATAAAGCGATGGAAACAGTTGTTGTTGGTGATCCAATGAATGAGGAAACGGATGTATCAGCTTTAATTTCGAAAAAAGATGTAGAGCGAATTGAAATGTGGGTGCAAGAAGCGATTAAGGAAGGAGCAACTGCTTTATACGGTGGTAAGAAGCGTGATGAAAGGATTTTCGAACCAACTGTATTAACAAATGTTCCAGAGCATGTATCTGTACAGTGTCAAGAAGTATTCGGTCCAGTTATGACAGTAAATACATTTAAAGAATTTGATGAGGCTATAGAGCGAGTAAATCATTCACGTTACGGTTTACAAGCAGGAGTATTTACAAATAACTTATTTAAAGCGATGCGTGCAATTGATGAGTTAGAGGTTGGTGGTGTTATGATTAATGATATTCCAACGTTTAGAGTAGATCATATGCCTTACGGTGGTGTGAAAGAAAGTGGCACGGGTCGTGAAGGAATTAAATATGCAATTGAAGAAATGACAGAAATGAAATTAGTGTGTATTAAAAAATAAAGCAAAAGGTACACTTGTTTAATTAAGTGTACCTTTTATTTTACTTCATTTCTTGTTTGAAAATAGCATCTTCTACATAAATTTGTTCTTTATCTACAGCTGCGCTATGAGATAATACTAAACCGATAGGTGTTTCTGTATCTTTATTTTGAACAATTGTAAAAGGAATATTTTTTTCGTTTGCTAATTTAATGTATTTTGATAAATGTGGGTAAGCAATGCTACCGTTTAGGAGGATTTGTAATGATTGAGAAGAGCGTATGCTACTTGCTACTTCAGAATATACATTACTTTGCATTACTTGACCGATAGTTAAAGCGATTTCTACGCGCTCACGTAATGTAGTTAAATACATATTACGTTCTTCTGGTTTGTTTTGCTTTTGGCCATAAATGCCTTCTTGGAGATAGTCTTCCACATTTTTATTTACCATATTTTTCACACCTTTCACTTCCTATTGTACGCAAGAATTAAAAATGATGCAAAAAAAGTCGTTTTGAATACGGAAATAATTAAAAAAGTGAGAAGGAAAAAGAGAGATTTGAATATAAATAATTAAATAAGAAAGAAAAAAATAATTTTATCAACAGAAATTAACAAAATGTGACAATAATCTATTAACGAAACATATTTTTTGTGTTAATATTCAAAATATAAAGGGTATTCGTCGTATGGAAATGGAGTGAATGGAGGTTTTTCCAATCGATAAGGATATTAAAGAAGTATTTTGTTCACACTTGAAAAACAACAGGCACCAATTCGTAGAGAACTGGAAAAACAAAATGATAATTTCCGAAAAAGATCCATTTAAACTAGAAGTAGTTCAAAATGGAGAGGATTTATTAGAGTTAATTATCGAACTTACTATGGAAGATAAAGATATAAATTATCTTCAACCATTATGCGAGAAAATTGCTATTGAACGAGCAGGAGCAGATGCGAATATTGGAGACTTTGTTTATAATGCAAATGTGGGAAGAAATGAACTTTTTGAAGCGATGTGTGAATTAGATGTTAGCGCTCGTGAATTGAAACCAATTATGGCCAAAATACATACTTGTTTTGACAAATTAATTTATTATACCGTTTTAAAATACTCGGAAATTATATCGAGGAATTTAGAGGAAAAACAGCAATATATTAATGAAACACATAAAGAAAGGCTGACGATTTTAGGCCAAATGTCAGCTAGTTTTGTACATGAATTTCGTAATCCGCTTACTTCAATTATGGGATTTGTCAAATTATTAAAGGCAGACCATCCGAGTTTATCATATTTAGATATCATTTCGCATGAATTAGATCAATTAAATTTTCGAATCTCGCAATTTTTACTCGTTTCGAAAAAAGAAATGTGGAATGAATCGGAACGTTTTTGGCTTAATGACTTGTTCCAAGATATTATACAGTTCTTATATCCGAGTTTGGTTAATGCAAATGTTTCGATTGAAAAGAATTTGCCGTACCCAATACCGCTGGTTGGTTATCGGAGTGAAGTGAGGCAAGTATTTTTAAATATTTTAATGAACTCAATTGACGCTATGGAGTCAATGAAAGAAGAGCGGAAAATTATTATTGATGTTTTTGAAGAAGAGCAAGCTATTCGAATTGTGATAAAAAATAATGGACCGATGATTCCAGCTGAAAATGTAGAAACGATTTTTGAACCATTTGTAACTACTAAAAAATTAGGAACTGGTATTGGGTTATTTGTATGTAAACAAATTGTAGAAAAGCATAATGGGTCTATTATGTGTTGTTCAGATAGTGATTGGACAGAATTTCAAATTGCATTTCAAAAATAAACAGTCTACACCAAATGAATGGTGTAGGCTATTTTAATTTGTAAGTATAACAAATTCTAATTGTGGATCCGTAGTTGAATAACCTACGATTGAAATCGTGTAAATTACATTCGGTTCAACATTGAACTTTGGTATAGTTAACACCACTTTTTTATTATCTGCAAGTGAAACTTCAATATCTGCTGTACCAGGGCTGACTTGTATGAAATCTGTTATTTGTTTAAATAGTACATTCTCAAATAAATGATCGCCACCTTTTAAATCTACATTTACAACAGGAGTATCTGGAGAAAAATGTGCAAATCGGATTTTGGCTTGGCCAGATGGTAAATGTGTATTATCAAGTATAGGTTGTAATTGTAGATGATTATCGCTATTAATTGCGGCAAGAGTATACGTGTGATTTCCCATTATTGGTACTAAAGCTGAAAAGATTGGCGTTTCATTCCCGACAGGGACAATATCTATACGATATTTACCTTGCACTAATGATAAATAGGGGCTAAATTGCTTAAAAGAAATATTTTTAATTACTTTTTGTCCGTTTACTAAAATATCAACCGGCGGTGTGTTTGGAGAAGAATGAAAAATCCTTATATGTGACGGTAGAGCAGCTTCTTGTGAATCTCTTTTTTCATATGTCTGTACAAGTTTTGTAAGTGCATCGTAATACTTCATATATAGTTCTACATATTTTTTTGGATTGCTGAATTGATAGTAACGGGCGAGCTGTTCGTAACGTACAGCTTCTTGTCCATATTTTTCGATTTCAGATTGAGACATGCACATTCCTCCTTTGTCATCATTAAAACTATATGCAAAGCGAGAAAGAGGTTATGCGAAAAACTTGTTTTACGAGAGGAGAAAAGTTGAAAATTTTTAAAAATGTAATAGGGAGGTATTTTGCTGAGTAAAGCGTTGCTTATGGATGTGTACGCAAACTTAGCTAAGGTGAACAAGATTTTGCGATTACAGGAGGGGGTGACGATTTATTACAACAAGTAATTCGAAATGTAAAATACTAACAAAGTGTAAATTTGTATCAATTGACATATCGAAAACATGTCCAAAATCCTTAGCAAATTAGGGTTTTTTTAAAATATAGGCAAATACACATACAAAGTGATAATTGTCTTACATAATTTATAAAGGAAAGGTAGTTTTACTTTGAGGGAAGGAGTGCACCTTGGGATGGGGATATCCCGGCAATGATCGAATGAAGTTATGAAGGTTGATGTGCTAAAGGTTGTAGTATACATTATGAATCTGCACTATGTTTTTCATAATGGTAATAACCGATAAAAGAGCGTCGTGCTGAACTGATTAATGTGGGTTAATCGGTTCTTTTTTTACGTTTAAAATTGAAGATACTATATGTTAAATATCAGTTATTTTAAGAGTGATTGTTATCCGTTTAGTATGATGGATTGTCGAAATTTGTTTGAAAATATGCAATATAAAGTAGGACAATAGGAAGGAGTTTAACGGGAGTTCCGTCGAAGTTTACACAATGTCGGCATTCGAGGGGAGCTGGCATTATGTTAGGAAAACATTTAGTAGTATATTTATTTTATATAAGGGAGGGTTATTTGAGCGTATAGGTAAGGATTGGTCTTCGTTTTGAGTTCTGAATTTTCTGTTTTAAAACATTTATTAGCACTCATTTGTATATTTTATAATAGTTTTTTGATAAATTCACTGCTTATGCAGAGGATTCTTTTTTATGAAAGAAACGTCAATTTTCTTCATATATATATACAAATTGGAGAAATGGGGGAGCGCTATGCGCGATTACTTAATTAAACCACTTGTTGGTCAGCCGTATCCAATGATTTCACATGGAAAAGGTGTGTATTTGTATGATCAAAACGGTAATAAATATTTTGATGGCTCGTCAGGAGCAATTACGGCAGGTATTGGGCATGGCGTAAAGGAGATTGCGGAAGTTATTAAAAAGCAGGCAGAGGAGATTGCCTTCGTATATAGATCACAGTTTACAAGTGAACCAGCTGAAAAATTAGCAAAGAAGTTAAGTGATTTAAGTGTTGGAGATTTGAACTGGAGCTTTTTTGTAAATAGTGGTACAGAAGCAAATGAAACAGCTATGAAAATTGCCATTCAGCATTTTCAGGAGCGCGGTATTCAAGGGAAACATAAAATTTTATCGCGATGGATGAGCTATCACGGTATTACGATGGGTGCTTTATCAATGTCTGGGCATCCGCTGCGCAGACAACGTTTCGTATCTATTTTGGAAGATTATCCAACTATTCCAGCTCCATACTGTTTCAGATGTCCTGTACAAAAGGTATATCCAACTTGTCAGCTTGCTTGTGCGACTGAATTAGAAAGATCAATTGATCGAATTGGTGCAGAGCATATTGCAGCTTTTATTGCTGAACCTATTATTGGAGCAGCTGGCGGCGCGGTTGTTCCGCCGAAAGAATATTATAAAGTCATTAAAGATATTTGTAGTCATTACGATATTTTATTTATTGCAGATGAAGTAATGACTGGGCTTGGCCGTACTGGTGCATGGTTTGCAATGGAGCATTGGGGTGTAGAACCGGATATTATGACGCTTGGTAAGGGATTAGGAGCGGGGTATACACCGATGGCAGCGACGATTGTAAGTGACCGTGTTATGGAGCCAATTTTACGCGGATCACGTTCTGTTATGAGTGGGCATACATTAAGTGCAAATCCATTGTCCGCAGCAACTGCTCTAGCTGTTATTGAATATATGGAGAAACATAATCTACCTGAAAAAACAGCAGAAAAGGGAGAGTATTTAATTAAGGGTCTACAGAAAGTTCAGCAACAATCGACAATCATTGCAGATGTGCGAGGAAAAGGATTGCTGATCGGAGTAGAATTGCAACCGTTTACAAAGGCTTCAGAGCTTATTTCGGTTGCAGCTAAAAATGGTCTTCTTTTATATCAAGCTGTGTCAGGGCAAGCAGGAAAAGAAGATAGTGCACTGCTTGTGGCACCGCCAATGACAACTACATATTCCGAGTTAGATGAATTACTTTCAATTTTTGCAAAAAGTGTGGAAGAAATGATGCAAAAAGGAGGGCACAGTATCGCATGACAACTATTACAAATACATTCGGTAAATTAAAAGAAATAGAGGAATTAATTTCTTTGTTCCATGATGATATGACATTAATGTTTGGAGGATTTGGGGGGATTGGATCCCCTCCGTCTTTAATACAGGCTATTTTAGATAAAGGAGTTACAAATTTAAATTTAATAGGAAATGATACTGGATTTCCTGATGTAGGTATCGGTCGTCTTGTTACGAATGAAAGAGTTAAATCATTAATTACCTCTCATATTGGTTCAAATCCAAATGCAGGAAGACAGCTAAACGAAGGAAGATTACAAATTGAGTTTTCTCCGCAAGGAACATTAGCAGAGCGTATTCGTGCTGGTGGCGTCGGACTTGGCGGTATTTTAGTTGACGTTGGTGTTGATACGATTGTAGAAGAGGGAAAACGAACAGTTGAAATGAACGGTAAGACATATTTAGTTGAAGCGGCATTAACTGCTGAAGTTGCGATTGTATATGCGAAAAAGGCAGATCCGTTTGGTAATCTTGTTTTCGATAAAAGTGCGCGGAATATGAATCCTCACGTAGCTATGGCTGGTGATATAACAATTGTAGAAGCAGAAGAAATTGTTCCACTTGGAAGTTTAGATCCAGAGGAAATCGTCGTTCCAGGTGTTTTCGTAAATTATATCGTACCGTCGGAAGGAGTGAACTGGAAATGGGTATGGGCGTAGAAGTGAGAGATAAGATTGCACGACGTGCGGCGAAAGAAATTCAAAATGGAATGATTGTAAATTTAGGTATTGGTATACCATCGCTTGTACCGAATCATTTGCCTGATGATATGAATGTTATGTTTCATGCGGAAAATGGAATTGTCGGTATGGGACCAACGCCAAGTAAAGGGAAAGAAGATGAAAATTTATGTAACGCAGCAGGTTTACCAACTTCTCTTATTACAGGAGCGAGTTATTTCGATAGCTGTACAGCGTTTGGGATGATTCGGAAAGGGTTACTAGATATAACGATTCTTGGTTCATTACAAGTGAGTGAAAATGGTGATTTAGCAAACTGGATTGTACCAGGGAAACGCGTTCCAGGTATTGGGGGAGCGATGGATTTAGCACAAAAAGCGAAGCGGGTCGTTGTTGTGATGAATCATGTTGATAAATATGGAAATGCAAAAATTGTTTCGGAGTGTACATTACCACTAACTTCAAAAAGATGTGTAGATTTAATTGTTACAGAAATGGCTGTAATGGAGATAACTCCTAATGGTCTAATTTTGCAAGAATTAATGAGCCCATACACAGTGGAAGATGTAAAAAGACATACAGAAGCTAAATTTCATATAAGCCCTAGTCTACTAGTAATTGATTGAGAGGAGTCGTCATATATGGAGAAATTAAAAAAGAAAATTTGTGACTATATTGAGAGTCATGAAGAGGAAAGTGTAAAATTTTTAAAACGATTAATTCAAGAAAAGAGCGTATCTGGTGATGAAAGTGGTGCGCAGGCAATTGTAATTGAAAAGTTACGTGAGCTAGGTTTAGAGCTTGATATTTGGGAACCTTCTTTTTCTAAAATGAAAGATCATCCTTATTTTGTATCACCGCGTACAAGTTTTTCAGATAGCCCGAACATTGTGGCAACTCTTAAAGGGAGTGGCGATGGAAAATCTATGATATTAAATGGGCATATTGATGTAGTACCAGAAGGAGATGTGAATCAGTGGGACCATCACCCTTATAGTGGTGAGAAAATAGGGAATCGTATATATGGCCGTGGAACGACAGATATGAAAGGCGGCAATGTCGCACTTATGCTTGCGATGGAAGCGATTATTGAATCTGGTATTGAATTAAAAGGAGATATTTATTTTCAAAGTGTAATTGAAGAAGAAAGTGGCGGGGCAGGAACATTAGCGACTATATTACGAGGATATAAGGCAGATGGTGTAATTATTCCAGAGCCGACTAATATGAAGTTTTTCCCGAAACAACAAGGGTCTATGTGGTTTCGCCTACATGTGAAAGGGAAAGCAGCACACGGTGGTACACGCTATGAAGGAGTAAGTGCAATTGAAAAAAGTATGTTTGTTGTAGATCATTTGAGAAAATTAGAAGAGAAGAGAAATGGTCGAATTACAGATCCGTTATTTAAAGGAATTCCGATTCCAATTCCAATTAATATTGGGAAAATTGAAGGTGGTAGCTGGCCAAGTTCTGTTCCTGATTCGTTAATTTTAGAAGGAAGATGTGGTATTGCGCCGAATGAGACTATAGAGGCAGCAAAAGAAGAGTTTGAGAGTTGGATCGCTGCATTAAATGATGTGGACAATTGGTTTGTTGAACATCCAGTAGAAGTAGAATGGTTTGGGGCGAGATGGGTTCCTGGTGAACTAGAAGAAAATCATGAGCTAATTACAACACTTCAGCATAACTTTGTTGAAATCGAGGGGAACGAGCCAATTATTGAAGCATCTCCGTGGGGGACTGATGGAGGTTTATTTACACAAATCGCCAACGTACCAACGATAGTATTTGGCCCAGGAGAGACGAAAGTAGCACACTATCCAAACGAATATATAGAAATTGATAAAATGATAGCTGCTGCAAAAATTATTGCATGTACATTACTAGATTGGTGTGAGGTGAAAAAATGAAATACTATGAATCTTTTAAAGAAGAGACAAATTGCCATACAGTAGAAGGAGTTTTAGATTATTTTAATAAACGTATTCGAGTAGATCACTATACAGGAAATGTCGAAAGTATAATACGGACAATTGACGGACTAGCAGAGAAACATTCTTTCACTAAATGTATTATTAAAGGAAAGGGAGAGCATGTTTCAACATGGCTCTCTTTCGGTTTCTTATTGGAAGCAACGATCCCACATTATTTTCAAGGACACGATGCATACTTCTTTGTGAAGTATAATAATGATGAAAGACGAAATAGTATTCATTGGTCTGAGGAAGATACTATTTTAAGTGGTGTAAAAGCAAAAGAAGTAAAGGAAAAAGTAGTCCCGGAGAAATTTCTGT
Source organism: Bacillus sp. NPDC094077 (assembly GCF_050279465.1). Lineage (NCBI taxonomy): Bacteria > Bacillati > Bacillota > Bacilli > Caryophanales > Bacillaceae > Bacillus > Bacillus sp. NPDC094077. Next base: position 30,348 of record NZ_JBNNUF010000002.1, read on the forward strand.
TAAGAAAAGCGACTGAAGAAGATGCAGAAGAATTAGCAACTGTCTTTGGAAAAGTATTTGAAGTTTATCCGACACCTTTAAATGAAGCAAGTTATGTATTACAGACGATGAAAGAAGACGATACAATTTACTATGTGTATGAATTTGAGGGGAAAATCATTAGTACAGCGTCTGCAGAAATGAACGTAAAGGAAGGAAATGCAGAATTAACGAATTGTGCGACTTTACCTGAATATCGTAAACACGGGTTTATGAAAAGCTTACTAATAAAGTTAGAAGAAGAGCTTCAAGAAAAATCTATTTTCTGTTCCTATACAATTGCTCGATCGCTATCTTTCGGTATGAATGCGGCCTTTCATCAGTTAGGCTATACATATACAGGAAGACTGGCGAACAATTGCTACATTTTTGATAAGTTGGAAGATATGAATATATGGGTAAAAGATTTATCCCGCTATTCGCGAGCATTAAGACTCCCACCTCAAAATTCGGCTGTAAAATAAAGAAGTTAGGTGGGAGTCTGGCTACTCGTAACAGCCAGACTGATTAAAGTTTTACTTTAACTAATCAAAAATAAATTTCATCAAAATAATAGAACGGAATCGTCATGCTTATAATCGCACATAGGTATGCCGAAAATCCAGCATAGTATTTGCTGAATTTTCGGCAAGAGGGGGGATGACATTGCTAGCAGTTTCGACACAAGAAGTCATTGAAGCGATTTTGGGCAGTATTGATGAGGCTATACACGCAGTAGATGAAAATGGTATTACAATTTTTTATAATACAGTGGCTGCAAAACACGATGGATCCAAAATTGAAAAAGTGTTAGGAAAGCATTTGTTAGAGGTGTTCCCATCTTTAACTAGGGAAACGAGTACATTGATGAAAGTATTAGATACAAAAAAACCAATTGTACATCAAGTGCAGCACTATCAAAATTTAAATGGAGAAGATGTTTGTACAGTAAATACGACGTTACCTATTTTTATAGAGGGGAATATTGCTGGTGCTGTTGAAATTGCAAAGGACTATTCTACAATTCAAAAACTTACTGATACAATTGTCGATTTACAGTCGAAAATAAAGCGAACATCTAGTAAAAAAACGGTAAAAAAGCATGTTGCATTTGAGACAATAGTGACAAATGATACAAGGTTTAAACAAACGAAAGAGTTAGCACAAAAAGTAGCACCAACTGATGCGAATGTTTTAATATATGGTGAAACAGGAACAGGAAAAGAGCTATTTGTACAAGCGATTCATGAAGCCTCTAAACGAAAAAATAAGCCATTTATTGCTCAAAATTGCGCAGCGTTGCCAGAATCATTATTAGAAAGCTTATTATTTGGAACGACAAAAGGTAGCTATACAGGGGCAATTGAAAGAGCGGGGCTATTTGAACTTGTAGATGGCGGAACATTATTTTTAGACGAACTGAATTCAATGCCACTTGATTTACAAGCGAAAATGTTACGAGTATTAGAAGATGGAGTCATTAGAAGAATTGGTGATAATAAGACGAGGAAAGTAGATGTTCGCGTTATTACCGCAATGAATCAGCCGCCAGAAGTATGTTTAAGAGAGAATAAAATTCGTACTGATTTATATTATAGATTAAATGTGTTTTCACTATATATCCCGCCACTACGCGAAAGAACCGAGGATGTATTATTGTTAGCGTCATATTTCTTGAAAGAATATAATAAAAGTTATAAAAAAGGTGTACTTCAAATTGATAAGATAGCGAAAGAAAGACTACAAGCCTATCAGTGGCCTGGAAATGTTCGTGAGTTAAAACATACAATTGAACATGCTGTTATTATTACAGAAGGTAATACATTAACTGCAAATTGTTTACCACGAACATTTCGGAAAGAGAAGCTCTCGAAGAAGAAAAGTATACTACCACTTAGAGAAGCACTTCATCAAACAGAAAAGGAATTAATAGATCAAGCGTTGATTGAAACGGAAGGGAATATATTACAAGCTGCAAAAATGTTAGGTATTCCTCGCCAAACGCTTCAATATAAATTGAGCAAGTACGACAAAACTGCCGAATAATCGGCGGTTTTTGTGTGTTTGCACCAATAAAAGAGCGTTTACATATATAAAAAGTAATGAATATGATAATATGTATTGATTTAATACTGCGCTTAAAAATATTTTTTCGCTTATGTAATAGGATTCTCCGCACATTTACTTATCAACAATATAAAGTTGGCATAACTATTGCTTATATAAAGGATGAGCGTATAAAAAGGGGGAATAGCAATGTTACATGATGTATACAAACCAAATCGTCACTGGAAGGATATCGAATTATGGAAAGATGTCACAGAAGAACAATGGAATGATTGGGTTTGGCAATTAACGAATACGATCAAAACTTTAGATGATTTAAAGAAAGTGATTAACTTAACACCTGAAGAAGAAGAGGGCGTTAAAATTTCAACGAAAACGATCCCGTTAAATATTACACCGTACTATGCTTGGCTAATGAATCCTGATGACCCACGCTGTCCGATTCGGATGCAATCAGTACCGATCTCGGAAGAATTATATAAAACAAAATATGATTTAGAAGATCCGCTTCATGAAGATGAAGATTCACCGGTTCCAGGGCTAACACATCGTTATCCTGACCGCGTATTATTCTTAGTAACAAATCAATGTTCTATGTATTGTCGTTACTGTACACGCCGTCGTTTTAGTGGACAAATTGGAATGGGTGTACCGAAGAAACAATTAGACGATGCAATTGCTTACATTCGTGAAACACCACAAGTACGAGATGTATTAATCTCCGGTGGTGACGGTCTTCTAATTAACGATAAAATTTTAGAATATGTATTAAAAAATTTACGCGAAATTCCACATGTTGAGATTATTCGTATCGGAACGAGAGCGCCAGTAGTATTCCCGCAGCGTATTACAGAAAACTTATGTAATATTATTAAAAAATACCATCCAGTATGGTTAAATACACATTTCAACACTTCTATTGAAATTACAGAGGAATCGAAAAAAGCATGTGAAATGCTAGCGAACGCTGGTGTTCCAATTGGAAACCAAGCAGTAATTTTAGCAGGTATTAACGACAGCGTTCCAATTATGAAAAAGCTTATGCATGACTTAGTAAAAATCCGTGTACGTCCATACTACATTTATCAATGTGACTTATCTGAAGGTATCGGCCATTTCCGTGCACCTGTTTCTAAAGGTCTTGAAATTATTGAAGGCTTACGCGGGCATACATCTGGTTATGCAGTACCAACATTCGTTGTTGATGCACCGGGCGGAGGCGGAAAAATTGCGCTACAGCCGAACTATTTAATTTCACAAAGTGCGGATAAAGTTGTTCTTCGTAACTTTGAAGGTGTTATTACGACGTATCCAGAACCAGAAAATTATATCCCAGGAAGAGCAGAAGGATACTTTAAAGAGATTTATCCGACTTATGAAGAGAAACGTTCTGACGTTGGTATCGCAGGTCTTATGAGCGATAAGAAATTTAACCTTGTTCCAGACGACTTACAGCGTATGAACCGTCGTAAAGACTATGAAGATAATGAAACTCATGCCTCTTTAAAAGATAAACGTGATAAGCGTGACCAACTTAAAGATAAAAAGTATCAAGCGCAAATGGCTAAATTAGAAGAAAATGACAAAAAAACTGAGGGTGATGCAGTATGAATTGTATGTGGTGTGACAGTACAGAAGCGAAAGAAAGCTTGAATACTGTATATTGGGAATTACCAGATGGTACGAAAGCCATTGAAATCCAAGAGACACCATGTATTTCTTGTTCCTCATGTGGAATGGACTATCAATCAGATCAAACTGTAAAAGAAATTGAAGATCAATTGTTTTTAATTTATACGAAAGATTTGCCAAAGCAATTAACGTATGAAGAGTTGATGGGAAGACCACGACTATTAAAAAGGAATTATTTTGACTTTTAACCAGCTTTTATGCTGGTTTTTTTCTTTTTTGCCTTGTATAATGTATCCAAGTTAGAAAGGTAGGGAATATTTTTGAAAAAGACATTTTACCACTATATGATGAAGCATCGTGCAGCTTTATTAAAAAATGAAATATCAGATTTAGCAGAGGCAATGTATGATGATTTAAGTTTTCCGAAGCAATCTGAAGACTATGATGAAATTAGTTCATACTTAGAGTTAAGTGGAATGCTAGAAAGTATGTCTATATTTGATGAAGCATGGGATTTATACATACAAGAGAGATGAAAATGATATGAAGCAGTAAATGTATACGCTAAGAAGTGAAGTATTCCGTATGTTTTTTATTGAAATTTTCTTGACGTAAAGCTAGTTTACATACACTAGCTTTTTTTGTGTTTTACATAAATTCTATGTGGTTATATTTTTTATTGAAAAAATTTATGAATATAAGCTTCTGTGATAAGCGTTTTTATGTAGGTTGCATATACTGTTATCAAAATCACGACGTCAAAAAAAGGAGAGATAGAGATGGCAAGAAAAAAACAACCTAAATATAACGTAGGGGACATAGTCGTGATTACGCTATATGGAACCGTTGGGAAAATTACAAATATGAAGTTATTAGATGGAGTTTACGTATACGAAGTAAATAATCACGATGGATTTTACGTAGAACAAACACTGCAGCACGTTACTGAGCAAGATATGAAAAAAGGTGAAACTGAGTGGATTGAATTAAATTATAATTTCACATTTGGTGATCTCGTGCAAGTAACTGGATATGATAAAGATGTTTTCCGTATTGTTGGTTTTCGTACAGAGGTATGGAGATATAAAAATGACGCATGGGAAGATACAATATATGAGTTATCACGAATTACGGATGGTGAATGGTTAGAAGCGGATGAATCAGATTTAACTTTACTTGCCAATGCTCAAACGGCAAATGCAATTTTGAAGAAAATGAAGCAAGATAAAGCTGGCATGAATAAATTGGATTTAGGAAAATTAAAGTCAATTAACAACTCGAAAAAAGTGAGTGTTAAGACAAATCGTCAAGAAATCATTGATGGGTTACTTGATATTTATAACGATTATCAATTGTTATTCGATACATTTAAAGATGAAGAATATAAAATTGTTATGGATGTTGTTCATAATTATTTAGTTAAATTGACAGAGAAAAAATAGTTAACTAGAAAGAGAGAATAAATTGAACAACAACATATGCAGTATAAGGTATGCCTACAATTATTAAAAAAATAAAAAGCCATTTAATAAGAGAGTCTGCCCATTGATCTTCATGCATGAACTCTTCTTTTGTTTGTTCTACTTCATATTGATATTCCATTATTATTTCCCCCTTTGAATAGCTTGTACTACAATCGTATGCATCTCGTCCAAATGATATAACCTATAAAAAAAGAAAAATAATTTTTCTAATCTCATATACATAATTTTGAGATTTTTTCATAAAACAGAAATAAAGGAGTGATGCTCATGAAGGAAATTGAAGTCGTAATTGATACGGAAGAGATTGCGGAGTTTTTTTATGAGCAACTAATTGAAAGAGGATACGTCCCAAAACGAGAAGAAATTGAAGATCTAGCAGATATTACATTCGAGTACTTATTAGAGAAATGTATGATTGATGAAGTTTTTGATGAAGAAGATTGAAAGTAACGACGGGCTTAACTCGTCGTTTTTTACTCTTTACAAACTTGTCACAAACAAAGTCGAATATTATTGGTATAATTAAAAAAATTTTACTCAAGAGGTGAAGGGATGTTCAAAAAAATTATTGATTCTTTATTAGGAAAGAAAAAATATCGTTCGTATTCAAGTAGTGATTATCGCCATAGAGGACGTTCTTATTCAAGTAGTGATTATAAACGACGTTCATCTGGTTATGGACACCAGCATTATAAAAGAAAACGTAAAAGCCGTAGCTTCTTTTCAAGTAGCTGATGAAATGGCGTCGTGTACTAGCTTTATTTGATAGACCACTGCGAAAAAACACAATAGTTGCAGAACGTTATAAAATTGAATCTGTAATTGGAATGGGCAGTTATGGGGTTACATATGTCGTTAATGATTTACAAATAAATAGAAATAAAGTCTTAAAACAATTAAGACGAAGTAAACAAAGATATGAGTCTGGTAGAAAATCATTTGAGCAAGAGAAACTGATTTTACAAGCATTAAATCATCACGCAATTCCTAGTCTATATGATCATTTTGTATGGGAGAAAAAGAGCTTTTTTGTGATGGAGTATATGCCTGGTAAAAATTTCGAAGATTATATTTTCTTAGATGGGCATGTATATAAAGAGCGGGAAGTTTTTGAAATTTTATATGAATTGTTAGGAATTATTTCATATTTTCATAGTAAGGGTATTATTCACCGAGATTTACGTATTCCGAATATATTAATGAAAGAAAATCAAATTAGTATTATTGATTTTGGATTAGCGAAATTTAATGATGAAGTAGATGAGCGGGCGACTATTTATGAAGGTGAACAAGCTTTGATGCGAGAAGTTCACTTTCGTAGTGATTTTTATGCGCTTGGTCATTTTGCTTTATTTTTGTTGTATGCTGGCTATGAATCTTCTGAAAAAAAAGAGAGACCATGGTATGAAGAGCTAGTGCTAGAAGAATATAATCGCGAAACGCTGATGAAAATGTTACAAATGAAAACGCCGTACTATGAGAATGTAGAAGATTTAAAAAAAGATGTAGCTTTTGCTTTAGAAAGGATGGAGATCCCTTGTTTCAAAAGTTTTTAGCAAGCGTTGGTATTGGAAGTGCAAAAGTAGATACTGTTCTTGAAAAAGATGAGTATGTAGTTGGAGAAGAGATAGTAGGGAAGGTTCATATAACTGGAGGATCAGTTAGCCAACAAATTGAAAGCATTTACTTAACGTTATCGACATCGTATGTACGAGAAGTGGATGATAAAAAAGTAACGGCAACGTATGATTTAGAGCGAGTTCGCTTAACAGACCCATTTTCTATAGGGTCAAATGAAAAAGTTGAAATTCCATTTTCGTTTCCAATGCCAATTGAAGCACCCTTAACACTTGGAATGAAAACGGTTTGGGTTCATACAGGCCTTGATATTAAACGCAGTATAGACCCAAGTGACCGTGATTATATTCAAGTGTTGCCGAACGCACTATTAAAAAGTGTATTAGAAAGTGTAAATCAATTAGGTTTTAAAGCGCGTCATATAGAATGCGAAGAATTACCGTATCGATTACGTAAGCAAGTACCATTCGCGCAAGAATTTGAGTTTATTCCTGTTTCAGGACAGTATCATGGGAAATTAGATGAATTAGAATTATTAATCTTGCCAAGCTCTCACGACCGATTAGAAATCATTATGGAAGTAGATAGAAAATCACGTGGATTAGCTGGTTTATTCGCAGAAGCGCTTGATCTTGATGAGAAGGTTATTCGCTTTACAGTAACGAGTGAAGATATCCCAGTGATGCAACAAAAAATTAACAATTATATTTTTTAAAAATCTATGCATAAAAAAGAAATGGAGAGGGAAACTAAAACAACCGCTCCATTTTTTTGCATAGTGAGGTTATGTATGTGAAACGATATCGACATTTATACTTGTTAAGCTTTACTCTACTTATTTGTTTTGTCGTACTATCACTTTCGTATCATACCGCTTGTATTGAAAAATTTGATAATGTAGTTGCACACTTTATTCAAAGTTTCCGAAACGAATATTTGACTGTATATTTTACTTGGGTGTCTTTTATCGGTTCCAAAAGAATATATTTTCCGTTACTCATTATCCTTGTAATGTATTTTCTCGTTAGAAAAAAGTTGCTTAGTGCATTACTTCTAACCATTAATTACTACGGATCTCGTTATTTGAACAGTATGCTTAAACTATGGTACGAACGAGCAAGACCTGATGTGTCACAGCTTGTTACGGCAACTGGATATAGTTTTCCGAGCGGTCATACGATGAATGCTACTGCTTTTTTAGGATTTATTGCATACGTCACAATTACTGAAGAGCGTATTTCATTGCATAAAAAATTGTTGATTATTCTTATAGCAAGCTTTGTTGTATTATCTATTTCAGTTAGCCGAATATATCTTGGCGTGCACTATCCATCTGACATATTAGCAGGATGGGCAGCTGGCGGTAGCTGGCTCGTTTTATGTGTTATATTTCATAAAGCGTTCATTAAAAAAGAACCTATATCATAATAGGTTCTTTTTCCATTGGTTCAACATGAATGTGTGCATGGTAAATTCCAAACTTTTTTCGAAGCATGGCTTCGATGTTGTCAGTAATACAGTGACTTTCTCCAACATCCATACGAGCATCTACCTCGATTGTAATATCAACGTACGTTTGATTCCCATACATACGGGCCCGAATATCTACAATATTTTCTACACCTAAAATATGTTCAATCGCATCAGCATATTCTTCCATTTTATCAGGATCAATTCCATCTGTTAGCATATGAGAAGCTTCCACGAAAATATCCCATGCAGTTTTACAAATTATAAAGCCGACAATTAAAGCGGCAATAGGATCTAAAATAGGCATTTGAAACTGTGAACCGACAATACCTACTACTGTTCCGATACTTACGAGTGCATCTGATAAATTATCCTTTGCAGCAGCTTCTAATGATTTACTATTTGTTCGCGCTGCAATTTTTTTCGTATACAAGTATACACAGTACATAACGACAGCAGAAAATAAAGCTACCCACGCAGCAAGTACATTAGGCGCTGCTTGTTTCGGATTTAAAAAAGATTGAACGGCACTAATAACAACTTCTAATCCGACCGTTGCCATAATGAAAGAAGCAACTAGCGATGCGATTTGTTCTGCACGCGAATGTCCATATGGATGATCTGGATCTCGAGGTTTACGAGAAATTTTTAGGCCAATTAATATAGCTAAAGAAGCACCTATATCCGTTAAATTATTTAAACCGTCAGCACGTAATGCGCTAGAGAGGGTAATATAACTGATGATGATTTTCATAGAGGATAAAAATATGTAGGCCATAATGCTGACAATAGCACCTTTATCAGTTTCTTTATGAGAAAGAGTATCCATTTTAATCACTCACCTTTCTTTAAAGGAATTTCTTTCTATAAATAGAATATCAAACGAAACTCGTGTGGGTCTATACAAACATTGTTGATGTTTTATAGCTTTTTAAGTAGAGGATAACAAAGTTTCGTTAAGGAAAAATATGTTGTAAAGTGCAAAGTAATAATTGGCATAATACGCATCATTATTTTACAAGAAGGGTTGGGTTGGGTTGGGATTAAGATGAAGTACCGAATCATATCTTTACTATGTATTTTTTTCATAACAACTGGATGTAATACCATAAATGAAGAATGGATGGCAAATAAAGAATATTTCTAAGTTATCCATATCCACATTTTAAGGATACGGTGGTTTGAATGAAGATTATTTCATTACAATAGAAGAACTGAACATAAAAATAAAAAAAGCCAATACATTATTTAAGACAATAATAAGAAACCACAATTTAATTTACTCATTACATATAAAGTGAAACTTTAATGAGTAGTGGGCAGTTGATCTCCCTCCAAACTTTTTTGATTTACAGTCGAATTTTGAGGTGGGAGTCTTACTGCTCGTTAATGCGGGATAAAAATAGAGATACGAATGGTGTGCATTTATACCTTGGAGAAGAGGGGGGAAAGCATCATTATGTTTATTGGCCATGAAGAAGCCACATACTATACGAACGAAGAATTGACAAAACTATTACGAAAAATCATTTTGTAAATAAATAAAAAACCTCTGAAGCTTCTTTCAGAGGTTTTTTTCGTTTCTTAGTATGCTTCTAAAAACTCAGTAACTTGCTCTTCAGTTTTTGCGTTAGCGCTATGTAAGTGACCTAGCTTTTCGCCATTTTGATATACAAGTAAGCTTGGAATACCCATAACTTGATACTCTTCAGCAATACTTGGGAACTCATCTTTATTAATAGAATACCATTCAAACTTATTGAACTCTTCCATTACATCTCCGATGAAGTTGTCCATACGCACACAATCTGGGCACCATGTAGTAAAGAATTTAACAACTACTGGCTCCTCACTTGCGATGATGTCTTTGAATTCTTGTTCAGATTTGATTTCTTTCATGTTTTGTTTCTCCTTTTTCACTTTTAAGATTTAGAATAATTTAGGTGGTATTATTGCATGGAAATGAAAACTTCTAACAAGAGTTTTTCTTTCTAAATAATTCGTTTGTAAATTAATCCACCACAGTCTCTTGAGGTCACTGGAAAACATGTGCGTAGGTGTCCAGTGTGATACCTACTCTTCTATGTCCTAATCGTTAACTTACAATCTTCGGATACATACCCTGCTTTAACATGATTATTGCATAGGTATATTTTAGATCATGGAACCGAATAACAGGAACCTCACTTTTCTTTATAAGCTTTTTCTAGGGATGTGTCAAACTTCTGAATTGTAAGGGTTACCCTATCAAAAGTAAATATAATTAGCGTAACTGGGACCACGTAAGTGGATTTAGCCAATAGAAATCCTTGTAGGCGCTGCCGTTATCGGTTTAGCGTCTTACTTGTTGTTTTGGAAAAAAAGATAATAAGTTTTGGAATTTTCCGAAAAAAAGATTATTAATTTTTATATGGTATTATTTTCTTGTTATTGGTATTAAAAAGAAAATATATACAAATAAAGGGTTGGTTTGGATGAGGGATTCTGGTCGTAGAGAAACAAAGGCAATATTAAAGATATGGTTCATATATATACCACGTGCATTTGGAGAACTCATTTTTTCAAATATTAAAGCTTACTTTAAAAAATAAAAATTAAAATTTTGCATTAGAAAAACAATAAATCAATTAAAGAACACAAAAAAAATTTTAAAGTTCTTCGTAATCAAATGGTTAAAACCAAGGAAATAAAGTACTCTTTAATTGGCAAAAAAATATAGGGGATTCAAGTTTAAATCATTTAAAGTAGCGAATACGCTGCTTTTTTATTTTATCCCGCATTAACGGGCAGTAAGACTCCCACCTCAAAATCTGGCGAATGCGAGGGAGTTAGGTGGGAGATTAACTGTCCGTAAACGCCCGATTGGTTCAACTAATAATCAGTGGGGGATGAACAAAACCCCCACTGATTAAAGTTTCACTTTATAAAATAAATTAATTTGAATAGATGTTTTCCTCAAACATTTATTATAGTTAAGAATATGTATAAGGATATGAGTATGGAAACAGGTCTGATTTTTAAAATAGCGGAGGGAATTGATATGGACATAACTCAAAGTATGGCAAGAATAGTTGTTAATGGGAAAGACCTTCCGTTTATTTCAGTTAGAACTTCTGTATGGAATCATGGACCTGTAAATGATTTAATTGTTGTGGCAAAGCAGAGAGTGGAGCAGTTTTATCAATTTATGTGGTCGCAAGTGCCAGTTACGCTTGCAATGTATTTTCTTCAGGGAGCGGACTTGATGAGATTTGCTAGGATTACTGGAATAAATGAAAGTGTAACGGGAGAAGATATATATCATTTTTATTGGGGATAAAATGAATTTAAAGTAACCTAACAATTGCATTTTTATTTTGTAAAGGAATTACCGGGAGCTGGTGAATATGGATGACTAGGAGAATAATCTCAGATTGTGATATAGATGGTTTGTGACCGTTTTTGGAATTTTAAGAAATGTACGGGATTATAAAGGTGTGATCATGAAATGAGACGCATTTTTATCATGAATGATATCCGTAATATGTATATTTTAATTTACATTTACATGAAATACATAGAGGGGAGAGATTATGAAAAGGAAAATCGGTACAGCAGTCGTAGGTTTATCTGTTTTAGGGTTTGGAATTTTTGGTGTTACTGATGGAAATGACGGAGGGGTTGTTCAAATGTAGTTAAAAAAGAATACAGTATATTATTTCGATATTCATAAAAAATGTCTTATATTTAAAAATTGTTTTATTACTCATTTCGAATATAAATTACTCTTTTTATTTGGATTATATAAATTCTAATAAATCTGTTACTTGTGTTCAGCTATGTGTTTAAAGAGCTCAATAAAGAAAGAACAGAGAGACATGTTTAATGCCTCTCTGTTCTTTATATTATTCACAAATAGTTCCGGTTGCTATACCAGTTGGAGCAACACCTACTGGGACAGTAGCAATAACTGTATTGGTAGCAATATCAATAACGGAAACAGTATTGCTAGCTTGATTTGTAACATAGGCACGAGTGCCATCTGGTATGATGGTTACTTGATCAGGGGATAAAGAAACAGGAATTGTATCGATTACAGTATTTGTCGCCACGTTTATTACCGATACAGTATCGCTAACTTTATTTACAACATAAATATGGCTGCCATCTGGTGTAATAGCTATACCAACAGGTTCTGCGCCTACATTAATAGTATTAATAACTGTATCAGTACCAGTATCAATAACGGAAACAGTATTACTAGCTTGATTTGTGACGTAAGCACGAGTGCCATCTGGTGTAAAGACAATTATTCTAGGGCGGATGCCGACAGGGATAGTAGCGATAACTGTATTGGTAGCAGTATTAATAACTGAAATCGTATTACCTAATTCATTTGCAACATAAGCAAGAGTACCATTTGGGGTAAATGTGATTCCCTGTGGATTGATTCCAACAGGAATAGTAGCAGTAACTGTATTGGTAGCAGCATTAATGACAGAAACATCATTACTCGCGTGGTTTCCAACATAAACAGTTGTATTATCTGGAGAAACAGCTACACCAATTGGATTGATTCCAACAGGAATGGTAGCAACAACCGTGTTAGTTGCGGTATCAATAACAGAAACCGTATTAGAAAAAATGTTTGAAACATAAGCACGAGTACCGTTAGGCGATACTGCTACTTCAAGTGGAGCATTTCCTACAGTAATTGTAGCAACAACTGTATTTGTGCCAGAATTAATAACAGAAACTGTATCATTTGTTGGATCATCAATCGCTCCCGCATTTGTAGCATAAACAAGGAAATTACATGAAGGGATGACGGTAGGTCCGGTAGGTCCAGTTGGCCCAGTAGGTCCGGTAGGTCCAGTTGGGCACTCACATTCTCCAGATGGCCCAGTAGGTCCCGGTGGTCCTGGAATTCCTTGGACACCTTCAGGTCCCTGAATCCCTTGCACACCTTGAGGTCCGATTGGCCCTTCAGGTCCTTCAAGTCCTTGAATCCCTTGCACACCTTGAGGTCCAGTAGGTCCTTCAGGCCCTTCAGGCCCCTGAATCCCTTGCACACCCTGAGGTCCAGTAGGTCCAGGCGGTCCGGGAACTCCCATTCCTGTCCCTGAACCAGTAGGTCCAGGCGGTCCCTGTGGTCCTTGGATCCCTTGCACGCCTTGAGGTCCGGTTGGTCCTTCAGGTCCTTCAGGCCCTTGAATTCCTTGCACACCTTGAGGCCCTTGCGTTCCTTCAGGTCCCTCAGGCCCTTGAATCCCTTGCACACCTTGAGGCCCCTGTGGTCCTTTAGGTCCTTGAATCCCTTGTGGTCCCGTCGGCCCTGGAATTCCGGTTCCCGTTCCAGAAGGTCCAGTAGGTCCAGTAGGTCCTGTCGGTCCAATAGTCTTTAATAGTGAACTATTAAGGACTCCTTGTAAAATTAAATTGAATGTCTGTTGTAACAAAGGATCTGATATATTTGAACAACTAATAAGTGAAGACAAGCTTTGGAATAGAAATTGAAATAGTGCCGAGATCTGAGTAAGAGATGCAGTAGGTAAGGAATTGATTAATTGATTTATAGTTCGTATAACTAAATTTCTATTTGGAGTATTTGGTTGTACTGCTGTTAATAAATCAAGTAACGCCTGTAATGCGGATTGGAGTGATTGTATAGTTGTCGGATTTGGTGTTGTGAAGAAAGAAAGGATAGCTTGGTTTAATTGGTTTATAATTTGCAATAATTCTTGTTGCTGAGAGATTGAGAAAAAAACAGGTGTACAACAATTAGTTTGATTACAAGGGGAAACAGGAATAAAACAAGGAAGTTGGAATTTTTCACACGAATTTGTTGAGTTTGATTTTTGATTATATTTCATAGATACCTCCTTTTAAAAAATTTAATGTTAAGTACGTCTTGATAACTAATATTTGCTTCAAGATTTAAAGTGTTTTTGAGTATAAGTTTAATGTGAACTATTCAAGAATGTTTTTTCTTTTAAGTATATGTCAACAAAATGGAGATGTTCTTTTGGGCCATACAATCAATACTTGGTTATTAATGGGATACCGCAATTATAGGCAGTGGATTAGCTTTCAGCACTCACTGAAATAAAGAATCATAACATACTTTGTAATAACTTATATGGAAGTGAGTTGAAAATAATGTTTTATTCATGTTTTGATTTTCAAGCTGGCATGCGACCAGCGTATGGTACAGCGGCTATCACGTATGGCGGGGCACAAAGTACAGTTCAAGCTGTTCAACAAGCATTACAAATGCAACAACAAATGCAGCAAGGTATGCAACCGTATTATTCATCTATGGAGTATTTTTACCCGATGCATCATATTACACCGTACGGAAGTTCTTATTCAACAATTCCATATGGAACGGTATACAATTTATAAATTTAGAGGAATTAAATTGTATATAAATAAGGGTGCAAGCAAAGAGCGCCCTTATTAAAAATAATAATAAGCTCGTCCAAACTTTTCTAATCTCACTTACATAGCATATGGTAAAGAGGTACAACATAGGGTATGAAAGGTAAGGTTTCAAAGTTATTATCTGCAGTTTTGGGATCATTAGGTGCTATCTTGTTTTTAGTAATATTGCCTGTAATGTATTTGTTAGGGCTGCGACCTTCTACGGATAATAAAAAGAGTAATACAAAATAAATAATATAGTTGTGAAAGCCCTTTGGCAGTAATTTTGCTAGTTGTCTAATGAAATAGGAAAGACGTTTAAATTCATGAATACATAAAGGTCCGTATTATTACGGGCTTTTTTCTTTACTATATCGAAATTACATATAAAGAATTTTAAAATATGGTTGGTCCATTGGTGGATTTACAGACATAAAACAGTGAAATTGAATAAGTACACAAATCTAACAGAGGTCAGTTTAAACGAAAAAGAGCCTGATATGGATATCAAGCTCTTTTCTCAATGATAAAGAATAAGTCTTTTTATTACTCTTGCTTAACGTGAAAGATTTTAAAATTGCTATTTAATTGGAAGGATCGGAACTAAATGGATTTTATGAAACTATTCAGAAAGATAGGTTTTATGAGTGGATAATCTCCATACGATAATATATGCTCGTTTAATGAAAACGTGTAAAGAATCAATAAATTATCAATGGAATATCATTAAATGAGTAATTTTAGTTTATTAATGTAGTCGTTTCCTTTCTAAATTATCGAGGTTTTTAAGTTGTAAAAAATCGTGAACTACGTGGATTAACAACGGGATAATGACCGCACCTCAGTTTCATATTTCTTATAGTCTGGATATTGAGTGATAGTTTGGCATTTAGGGGTGAGAAGTTGATTAATTATAGAAACATTTGTAATTACTTTATCGCAAGGACCGAAAAATGTAACTTTTAACTTTGAATTTGGTGGAACTTTGAACACGATAGGTCTTTTGTTCATGAAATCAGCTCCTAATATTGAGTATTATATACTTCACTTTTTGATTCGGATGATTATAAAGACGTATAAATATAATATGAAATTTTAGTAAATTTGATTATTATATAGAATTTCATAATGAAAATGAAATTGTAGATCCAATTCCTTGTCCACTAGATGCATTTGAAATTGCACATTTATTTCTAGTAGCACTAGAAAATAATCCTTATTTTGAACAAGTTGTGGTACAGCCTCAGTTCCCTGGTGGAGTAAATATTGTCTTTCCGGTTTTTAAAGCGGAAGTGATTCAATTTTTTAACGACGATATTTCAAATCTATGTCAAACGTTTACAGGTGTTGCTGCAAATGTATTTCATGATGTAATGCAGGATGAGATTTGTGATATCCCAATTGTATTTTCCACAAGTTGCGTTATGAGCAGTGAAAATCCACAATTATAAAATACAGATTTAGCACCAAAGTTGTTTTATTAAACTGTAAAAAGACATTTTCATTAATAGAAAATGTCTTTTTTGTATGCATCAACGTTGTTTTGTCTAGTTAATTGCGGGTTAACAATTAGCAGGAGATGGAAAAAACTTTCCCTGATTCAATTTTTACTGAATCTTAAAAAAGCATGTAAAGGTACTATTTTTGATTTGAAAATATATTAGAAATGAGAGATTAATCATTTTAGTTAATATAGAATAGCCGTAAGAAACTCAGTAAATAAGATTTCGTACATATGTTTTTTAGTCATAAGAGGATTAATACTGAAAATTTAAAGTTAGTAATATAGAGAGCTCTTTTCTAATATCAGTACAAATGACCGATGTATTGACTGATATTATGAGACTACTTACAAATGAATATAAATTCAAATTTCGAATATATCAAGTATATACAATAAATGTAAAAATGATAGAAGGGTATTTAAAAGATTATATATTTTAAAAAGTAATAAAGATTCCCTTTATTTATATTATAGATAGCTAGTATTAGGCATATGAGGCTTACCCTAAAACTAGCTTTGAATATGATAATAAAAAAGGAGTTGAATTGTAATGGGTTATATTGTGGATATTTCAAAATGGAACGGAACTATTAATTGGGATAATGCAGCATCTCAGTTAGATTTAGTTATTGCTAGAGTTCAAGATGGCTCGAATTCGGTGGACTTTATGTATCAAAATTATGTAGATGAAATGAAGAAGCACGGTATTCCATTTGGTAATTATGCGTTTTGCCGTTTTATATCTACTGCTGATGCAAAGAAAGAGGCACAAGATTTTTGGAATCGTGGAGATAAATCTGCTAAGTTTTGGGTGGCGGATGTAGAAGTTCAAACGATGATAGATATGCAAGGCGGGACACAAGCCTTTATTGATGAGTTACGTCGTTTAGGTGCAAAAAAAGTAGGTTTATATGTAGGGCATCACACGTACGTATCATTTGGAGCACGTAATATTGAGGCTGATTTTGTTTGGATTCCTCGTTATGGAGGGAATAAGCCGGCATATCCATGTGATATTTGGCAATATACGGATTCAGGAAATGTTTCTGGTATTGGGAAATGTGATTTAAATCAATTAATAGGAAATAAGTCGCTTTCCTGGTTTATAGGTTCGAATCAAGCAAATCAATCTAACGTAGTGGATACACAACAATCAAGTGGTATTGGTATTGCAGTTTCAAAATATCTAGATGGATACGGCATAAACTTATATGAAAATCCTGCAAATCCTCAGTTTACAGGTAGAATCACTCGAAAAATCCCATATTTAATCTTAAAAGGTTATTGGGGCGGCGACGATAAAGATATGATTTGCTTAGGGAATGATAAACAGTGGGCATATTTAAAACATTTTGATGCGAAATGGTATTTTGCTTCTTCTAAATATCCTGTCGGGTATGGAGTGAATTATTACGGAGAGCCTGAATGTATTCATTATAAAGGAAATATAGATGGATCGAAATCTTTTCGTGTGTGGGGAAGATTAAAAAATGCGGTAGATATCGGACAAAGTAGTTGGATACCGGAAGAACATTTAAACATTAAGTAACTATATAGTTATATGTTTTTGAGGAATTCGTAAAAGTCTTCTCATTAATAAAAAGTGAGAAGACTTTTAATATTTGTAGATGAGAAATATGGTACATACTCGATTCAAATGAAATGAATTACATGTGGAAAACACATTGTTTTCACAATAACAGTGTATAGTTACCTTTACATAATGATAAAAGTGAGGTATATGAATTGAAAAAGAAAAAGCTATTTTTGGGAACAATTATTTCATGCGTAGTACTGGCATTATCGGCATGTGGTTCCTCAGACAACGTAGTAACATCAAAAGTAGGAAACGTTACAGAGAAAGAGTTAAGTAAAGAATTACGACAAAAATATGGAGAAAGCACTTTATATGAAATGGTGTTAAGTAAGGCGTTGCTAGATAAATATAAAGTTTCAGATGAGGAAGTAAAAAAGCAAGTAGAAGAAGCCAAAGATAAAGCGGGTGACGACTTTAAAGCAACTTTAGAACAAATGGGATTGAAAAACGAAGATGAATTAAAAGAAAAAATGAAGCAGAAAATTGCAGTTGAGAAAGCGATAAAAGCGACTGTCACAGAAAAAGATGTAAAAGATAACTATAAACCAGAAATGAAGGTAAGTCACATTTTAGTGAAAGATGAAAAAACCGCTAAAGAAGTAAAAGAGAAAGTAAATAATGGTGAAGATTTTGCGGCTTTAGCGAAGCAATACTCAGAAGATACTGGTTCAAAGGAACAAGGAGGAGAAATAGCCGGTTTTGCTCCTGGACAAACTGTGAAAGAATTTGAGGAAGCTGCGTATAAATTAAATGCGGGACAAGTAAGTGAGCCAGTTAAAACATCTTACGGTTACCATATTATTAAAGTGACCGATAAAAAAGAGTTGAAGCCATTTGACGAAGTGAAGGATAAGATTCGTAAAGATTTAGAACAACAAAGACTTCAAGATACGACAGGTAAATGGGGACAGCAAGTAGTCAATGATTTATTGAAAGATGCTGATATTAAAGTGAATGATAAAGAATTGAAAGAGACATTTAAATTTTTAGAAAAGAAGTAATACGCAAAGAGAAAAGCAGAGATTTAGCATTTTGCTAGATTTCTGTTTTTTGTGTTCATTAGAAAAAAGAGGTGACTTTTTCAGTAAATATAATTAAAACTAGAATGATTCGTATGTATAGAAAACATAGAAATAAATGAACGAATAAATAAAATGAAGTATTTACATCATCATATAAAGCTGCTGTGTTAAAAATTCTGAAGGGCTGATTAAAGTTTCACTATATTCAAGGTAACTGAAACAACATGTAAATAGATTACTTGGAAAAAGTTGTACACACTAATTAGAAAAGGGAACTCATATAGAGTTCCCTTTTCTAATTAGTGTGTGAGTTATAAATAGATAGTAAGACAATATAATATTACATTTTAATATTAAGAATTACAATGGAAAATTATGGTTAAATGAAATAGGAAATAATATTCGTTTTAAAAAATGTTGATATAATAATGTTTTTGTTATTTTATTTTGTTAAATATAAATTAAGTATATTTATTTTTTATAGTGGATAAACATAATTTGAAGAATAATACATATAATATTTTTGAATAAATAGTAGCGTTATAGGAAGTGAAAAGTTGAGCATTCTATTAAAAAGGATGTTCTTTTTGTTGTGAATATTTTTAAATGTATTTACTAGATAAATAAATGAAATTGGGGGAGAATATATGAAAGTGATCTTTCAAAGAGAAGGCGGAGGGAAAATTTTTGAATCGTATGATGAAAATGTAAGTGATTTATTAGCTATATTAAAAGAAACGAACGGGATTAAAATTGGGATGGTTGAGTATGAAGTGTTAAAATACGAAATAGAGTATTTTCGTCATCCAAAAAAAGGAGAAACAGAGAGGGAGCTACATATAATAATACATCCTAAATATATTTAATGAATAGTAGTAGTATAAATCTATTATGATAACAAATGATTATTTGGTATTGTTCATTGTAATACAATATGTACGAAAAGAGAGTGTTAAAATCGCTCTCTTTTCATAGAAAATTTATAAGGAATAAATTGAGTTACATTATGAATTTCTTAAGTTTTGTGAGTTCATTCATTATAATGAATGATTTCGTTTAAGAATGGTTAATGCAAAAAAATGAAAACTTTGTAATTTAGGCAGGGATTTTATATTTAACTAAACATATATATTACATTGTAGTTTGTTGACGAATAATAAATGAAATTTTCATTCCAGAAAGAACGATAATCAGGACAGAAAACTAAACTTGAAAATATAAATCATTAGAAAAAAACGATTTCGCTTTATGTGAAGTCGTTTTTTAGTTGTTTTATGTATTTTTTATGTGTATGGGGTTAAAAGTTTGTTTAAAGAGGAAGCAATGTCTATAAATAAAATTCAATGAGTAAAATTACATTTTGTTAAAAAAATAAGTATGCCCCTTCTCAAAAGAACATAAGTTCTTGTATAATTAGAACGAGTGTTCTTGCAAGTGTGCTCGTTCTAATTTAAAAATAAATAAGAGCGTAGAAATTATTAATAAATAACTTTGGAACAGTTTATAGCATAAAGAATGGATAAATGATCAAGGAGATAAAGAAATGAATCATGTAAAGAGGCAGAAAGAAGAAAGAGAGTGGGTTCCATTTACAGTAATGTCGGAACAATTGTTAAGCATGAGAAAGGTTATTGGTGAGAAATTAAAAGTGCAAAGGCCGATAGTAACAAATGAAGCAAAAGGAAGAATTTCTGATAAATTGCTAACGGCATTATTGTCTGAGCAAGAAGTATTGGTGACATATTTTGAAGATGGCTACTTACTTACAAGTTATATGACAGTCGTTCATATAAACCCGGTAAGCCAGAATATAATGTTTACAGACGCATTTTATAAAACTCATGTATTGAATTTTATAGATATAATTGAAATAACGTAATAGAAGCTGAACTTTAATATTCAGCTTCTATTATTTATGATGGACGGAAGAAAAAATGCGAAATAGCAGCTAGCTTCATGCTAACTGCTAAGCCCCAGGGAAAGGGAGAAAAAGATAGGGTACTCCAATATTCAATAATAGCTGTGAAACAGCCTGATTATAGTATAGACAAATTTAAAATTCCTATACAGAAAGATGAAAAAATAGGACTAGGCTGTACCCACTTGATTTTGATCTGCAAGGTCCGAATCAAACGTATTAGTCGCACTAACACCGTTAAAAGTATTAACAACAAAACCAACGTTTGATGCGCCAGATCCATTGTAAGCTTTCGTATTTTCTTTCGGAGAAACGTTGTAGAAATCACCTAAATTAAATGAACCATTACTATTTTGTACAACTAAATTTCCTACAACTGAAGGCATGATTTTCACCTGCTTTATAATTGTTAACATTACTATATGGGGTTAAAGTCCAAAGGGTTCATGTAACAAAAATTGTGGAATAGTAAAACGTTTGAAGCATAGCTATCGATAAAAGTGTGTTAAAATTAATGTGAAGTTGAGTAATTAAAAAGAAATGATTTGTATAATTAATATATACGAAAATAAAGGAGGCAAAATGTTATGAATAATGTTATAAAAAAAGTAGATTTAACAGATGCAAAATCAAGTAATCTTGTTGCGCTTATTTATAGCAATGAAGTTATATTGGTTGAAGACGCATTTTGTCCAAATGAAATCAAATTAAAGTTTAATGAAATTGCAATTTTATCGGCAATTAAAACAGCCCATATTGCGAAAGTGCACATCAGGAAAGAACTTGAAGCGCTTTTTCATGATACTGGTGTTTTACTGGTGAAACAAAATGTTGATTATGGAAGTAGTCAATCTATCACCATGCATTTTGAGCAATTCAAAAAATTACAATATGAGATTGAGTATTTAAATAAAAGTATGTAATAAGGCTAGATGAAGATTCTTTCATAAAGGTGGACTGTGTTATGTTGAAAAAGTGGCTTGAAAATTATTTAGATGAATCGCACTGTAAACATAAATATAGTTTTATTAAGATGCAGGATAATGAGGATTTTAAAACAGGTAAATTAGGTGTAGCTTATATTTATCGGTGTGAGAAATGCGGAAAAGAGAAGCTGAAATTTAAAAGTAATAATGAAATAAACAATGAATTTTTAGATATATAAACAGGAGTAACCATTATGGTTACTCTTTTTGTTTATGTATGCAATATCAAAAATACTTCTGAAGTATGAAGTGAGTTGATACTTTAGTAAATAGCTGAATGAAAGTGAAGAGAGTAAAATATAGAAAAGGGGGATAAGAGAAATGAAGCGAAACGACATTGGAAAACTTGTAATTATTACAGGAGTGACGCAAGGATTAGGACGTGCAATGGTTGATCGGTTTCATGAATTGGGATGGAACATATGTGGCTGTGGACGCTCAAAAGATAAAATTGAAGAACTAAAAGAACATTATGGTAATACACATGATTTTCAAATAATTGATGTTTCAGATTCGCAGCAAGTTAGTAGTTGGGCAACGTATATACTTAATAGATATAGAGCTCCCGACTTGTTAATAAATAATGCATCAATTGTGAATCAAAATGCACCAATTTGGAAAGTTACCGCTAGGGAATTTGAAAATGTAATGAATGTAAACGTGAATGGTGTAGTAAATGTAATAAGAGCATTTGTCCCAGCAATGGTAGTTAAGAAAGAAGGAATTATTATTAATATGAGTTCTAGTTGGGGGCGAGAAGGTGAAGCTGAGCTTGCACCATACTGCGCCTCGAAATTTGCAATTGAAGGTATTACGAAATCTATGGCATTGGAATTGCCCCATGGCATGGCCGTTGTTGCTTTAGATCCGGGCGGAAGTATTAGCACCCCAATGCTTAATTCATGTGCACCACAGTATGTAAATGAATCACCTACACCTGAAATATGGTCACATAAAGCAATTCAATATATATTGAATATAACAATAGATAAAAATGGAGATTCATTGACATGCCCTGCAAGTATTTAAAAATAAGTATATATTGAATGATATAAATGGTTTTTACTGATTATATTTTCATTGAGAAAAGTGTTGTTAAAAAAGAGTACCGTAAAGGTGCTTTTTTGTATTATTAGCACATTATATAATGCACAAAAATACATATGGAAAATAAAATAGGAGATTAAGGATGACATTTGTTTGAGAATCATTAGAAAATATTTAAATAGGTGATAAAAATGAATCCAAGCGGTTTAAAAGTGACAGGAGCATGGTTTCAAGTAGGAGGAAATCTTACAGCTGCTATTGGAACGACAAGAGGATTTATTGGGGAAGAGAAAATTGAATCGGACCTTGTTATTGTAGGAAGTTCATTACAAGCCCTCGGGTATATTTTACAAATTATAGCGAGTAATTATACCGAAGATGAAGACGAAAGAGGAAATCAAAATATATGTTTGGAGAATGAAAGTAAAACACTTGATAAAATAGGGATTGAATTATTAGCATTAGGGAATATATCAAATGTAATAGGAACGTATTTTAATAAAAAGGAACAATTAAAAGAGAATGATTATCTTATAATTGTCGGGAACAGTTTACAATCAATTGGTGCTTTTTTAGGAGTAGAAGCAGCTTTGATCGAGATAAATGCATTACAGAGAATCATTATACTAGGCAATTCTATGCAAAGTTTAGGAGCCGGACTACAAGCGTATCAAGGTGTTTCAAATTTATTAAAGGATGAAATAGAAAATGAAGATAGTATTCCTGATAAGAAGAATGAGAGGATAATTGCACTCATTGGTATTTGGATACAAGCAATAGGAACGGGAATTTCTGCAATTGGATTAACTGCAATAGAGAAAGAAAAGAGTTTAGAAAACAATAAAAATGTTGAAATGCTCATTTAAAGAGAGGATATAAAATTTAATAGGAAGGGCGAGATTGACGTAGTAGGTTTTTTTGCATTTGGATGGAATATATAATATAGAAGAAATGTTATAATTGCTTAATTGAAATTTGTGTAACTCCAAAATCATAGGGTTTGCTTGCATATGAAAAGAAGTGATATACAAAATAAAAAACAAGGAGTTTTCAAGAGATGATGTACTTATTAGCAATTCTTCTTCCACCTGTAGCTGTATTATTTTGCGGAAAGCCATTTCAAGCAATAATTAATTTCATACTAACTTTAATATTTTGGATTCCAGGCGCCATACACGCGATTTTAGTCGTACATGATAAAAAGGCTGATCGGCGATTGAAAAAACAAATTCAAGCATATGATGAAATTAATAAGAGGAATAGAAGATAATTCGTTTGAGAAATATTTTTAAAAGAAAGGGGGATTAACCTCCTTTCTTTTCATTTGGTGCTTAAGATTAAATTTTAGTGTAGCGGAAAGAATTTTTAATGTAAGTTTTATGGTAGTAGCTTTTAGATTGTGCACTTAATAAGCCAGTGTAAATACTTTCAGGTACATTAAAGAAATCATACATACCATTCTTTAATTGGATTCGTAATATCATAGAAAAGGGATTATAACCAACAGCAATTAAATTTTTGGATATAACAGGAGATAATTTCATTAGCATACAACTCCTTAATTTTATGAATAAATTCCTGTGGAAATGATGATTAGGTTGTTGAGATATTAATATGTAAAGCAGCAGTTATACGGATAGCCAATATATTAAATCTTTGTTATACCTATTTATAAAGAAGTTCACACGAAGTTCATATCGATATGCTATTTTTATCTCACCTTTGATTTAATTAATAAGAAAATATTGACCATTTGAAAAAAAGGTATATTATTTATACGAGGTATTAAAATTTTATCTCTTCTATTCTATGCGTAGTGGGGCAGCTTTATTAGAAGGAATAGAGATAAAAAATAATTTGTTCAAGAGTTATTCTAAAATGTATAATCTGTGAATTAGGAAAATATTGAATGCTTCCGATGAACACTCTTTCTAAATATAAAGATATTTGGGAAGGGGCCTCAATATTTTTAGTAAATCAACGGGAGAATTGAAAGGCAGGAGAAAGTAACATGTCAGAAAATTATCGTTCTCGAGAGGAGCGACGACAAGTTAAAAAGAAAAATCAGCCAGCTTCTAAAAAACAAAAACCAAAAGGTAAAACATCATTTTTTCGTAAGTTTTTAATTAGTTGTTTATTACTTGGTATTGTAGGTTTAGTGGCGGGGGTTGCTACCTTTTTCGTAATGATTAAGGACGCACCGAAACTTGAAAAAGCAAAACTTGTTAATCCGTTATCCTCAAAAATTTATGATATAAAAGGGAATTTGATATATGAATACGGAAAAGAAAAGCGAACAAATGTTACGTATGATCAAATTCCAAAATTAGTAGAAAATGCCTTTTTAGCTACGGAAGATGCACGTTTTTATGAGCATAGTGGTGTGGATTTTAAAGGTACTGCTCGTGCAGTTTTAGTTAGTCTTAAAGGAGATTACGGTTCGCAAGGTGGAAGTACAATAACGCAGCAAGTTATTAAAAACTACTTCTTATCAATGGATAAAACACCAAAGCGTAAGGCGCAAGAAGTGTATTTAGCTTATAAGCTAGAACAGCAGTATTCAAAACATGAAATATTAGAGATGTACTTAAACAAAATTAATTTAGGAAACCGTTCATACGGAATCGCAACAGCAGCAAAAAACTACTATAATAAAGAATTAAAAGATTTAACATTACCAGAGGTTGCGATGCTTGCAGGTTTACCGAAAGCACCAAATAATTACGATCCAACGAAACCGCAAAATGTTCAAAAGGCGACAGAAAGAAGAAATGTTGTACTAGGGTTAATGAATCGACATGGTTATATTACAAAAAAAGAGATGGAAGAAGCATCAAAAGTTCCAGTAACAGAGGGGCTTCAGGAAGCAACTGAACAACAAACAATGCCACATCCTGCATTTATGGATGCGGTTGTGAAGGAAGTAGAAAAAGAAATACCAGATGTTAATATTGGTTCCGACGGTTTAGAAATTTATACAACAATGGATAAAAAAGCACAAGAATTAGCCGATAATATTTTAAGTACAAATATTATTGATTATCCAAATGATAAATTCCAAGGGGCTTTCACATTTATGGATACGAAAACAGGTGAAGTACGTGCTATAGGTAGTGGGCGTGGTGAAAATAAGGCTGTATTTAAAGGTCATAATATGGCAACTGAATTAGATCGCTCAGCGGGTTCAACAATGAAACCAATCTTTGATTACGCTCCTGCAATCGAATATTTAAAATGGTCTACTTATCATCAAGTCGATGACTCGCCATTTAAGTATTCTGGTGGTCAAGAAGTTAGAAACTCAGATAGAAATTATTTAGGGCAAATTACAATGCGTGACGCATTAAAATTATCACGTAATGTTCCAGCAATCAAAACTGCAAAAGAAGTAGGAATTAATAAATCAAAAGCTTTCTCTGAAAAGTTAGGTATTACATTTAATGTAGCACCAACAGAATCAACAGCGATTGGTACAAATGAAGTATCGCCAACTGAAATGGCAGGTGCGTATGCTGCATTTGGTAATGACGGTAAATATACGAAGCCGCATTTTGTTAAAAAAGTAGTTTATCCAGATGGTAAATCAAAAAGTTTTGAGCAAAAGTCAAAACGAGTGATGGAAGATTATACAGCTTATATGATTACAGATATGCTTCGTTCCGTCGTAACATCTGGTACTGGTACAGCTGCTAATATAAGTTCTTTAGATGTAGCTGGTAAAACAGGAACAACGAACTATTCTTCGGAAAAAGCAGCGCAGTATAAATTACCAGACAGTGCGACTCGTGATAGCTGGTTTGCAGGATATACACCGCAGTATACGATGGCAGTATGGACTGGTTATATGAAAGATAGTAAAGACGATTATATTAGTAGTAAAAATACGAAAATTGCACAGTTGATCTTTAAAGAAATGATGAGCGAGATGGCTACTGATAAATCACAATTTAAGATGCCAAGTAGTGTTATTAAAGAAGGTAATGAGTTACGTATAAAAGGTGAAAAACGTGATTCTTCACCAAATACGAGCGTACCGGATACAACGGAACAACCAAAACAAGATCAGCAGCAAAAAACTGAAGAAGAGAAAAAGCAAGAAGAACTTAAGAAACTAGAAGATCAAAAGAAACTAGAAGACCAGAAGAAACTAGAAGATCAAAAGAAATTAGAAGATCAGAAGAAATTAGAAGATCAGAAGAAACTAGAAGATCAAAAGAAAATAGAAGATCAAAAGAAACAGAATGAACAAAACAACGGAAATGGTCAAGGAAACACAACTCCGCCGAATAACGGAGGAGGCCAAGGAAATACCACTCCGCCGAATAACGGGGGAGGTCAAGGGAATACCACTCCGCCGAATAATGGAGGAGGTCAAGGAAACACAACTCCGCCGAATAACGGGGGAGGTCAAGGGAATACCACTCCGCCGAATAATGGGGGAGGTCAAGGAAATACCACTCCACCAGCGACTACACCACCAAATAATGGCGGGAATGCAGGAGAGGCTCCTGCTAATAATGGATAATAATAAAAGGTAATTAAAAAAGCACTTAAGATTTGTAAAAAATTACGATCTTAAGTGCTTTTTATTATTTAAGTTAGGAAGTTAAGCTAATAATTATTTATCACTTTCCTACAGAAAACTTTATATTAAGGAGTGTATGGAACAAAAGGAATGGATGGAGGTTAGTTGGAAATGTTAAATATTCTTCTATGGGAAAGTTTCTAAATTGTTGTTGTTCTATTAGTTGACGAGTTGTATATGTTATTTTACACTTGGATATGTGAATTTCAGCGGGAAGAATAGTCTACTTACATAAATATTGAGTAAGAAAGAATGTGAAATATTGAATGATTTGCAAAATGTAGGGGGGGGTTTCATGGTGACAATTAACCAAATGAATCCTAAAGTTGATGAATTTTTACATAACGCCAAAAAATGGAGGGAAGAATATGAGAAGTTGAGAAGTTTCGTTCTTGACTGTGAACTAGTGGAAGATTTTAAATGGATGCATCCTTGTTATACGTTTGAGAAAAAAAACATAGTTTTAATTCATGGATTTAAAGAATATTGTGCGCTTCAGTTTCACAAAGGTGCATTGTTACAGGATACTCACGGAATTTTAGTTCAACAAACGGAAAATACACAGTCGGCACGTCAGATTCGATTCACTAATATTCAAGAGATAATTGAAATGGAAACCATTTTAAAGAAATATATAAATGAAGCTATTGAAGTTGAAAAGAATGGTTTGAAATTGGAAGTGAAAGAGCGTAAAGAAATTGCCATTCCTGAAGAACTTCAAACTAAATTTGATGAAATGCCTACTTTTAAAAACGCTTTTGAGTCACTCACACCGGGACGACAAAGAGCATACATTCTTTATTTTTCTCAAGCTAAACAATCTAAAACGCGAGCATCAAGAATAGAAAAATATATTGAAAAGATTCTTGATGGAAAAGGATTAAATGATTGTACGTGTGGGTTGTCTCAAAAAGGGACTAACTGTGATGGATCACATAAAGCATTGAATAAGTAAAAATTGTAGTCAAACCTTTCGTTAAAGTCTTTCTGTAACGGTTACTTTAGTTGAAAAAGTAATTAAAAAAGTCGAATTTCTTAATATAAGGAATTCGACTTTTTTATGTTGAAAATTGTTTGAAGTTAGATGTAGGAGCTATGCAGTGATGCTTTTTAAATATTAAAAGTACCATAGAAATTTTGAAAATAAATTGATGGAAAGTGATAAAAGACTTGAGTGGGAGGTAATGGGGCATAACTGGGATTATAAAAGGTAGTACTACTTGGATGCGTGCCATGATGCCAAAATGAAGGGGTGGATTGCCCAGGAATTTGATATTCTTGCCAAGTTGCGGGAAGTTCAATACCAACATCGGAACTTGCTGTATGGACGGCGGGAACGTGTATTCCGGGAGTCGAAGGAACCGCGACAGTTACTCTTGATGATACCCACATAAAAATAATCACTCCTAAGTTGTGATAATAAATTAGTATATTCTTTTAACACGTATAAAGGTACAGATAAATAGGACTTTCGGTTAAAACATACGTACAAAGTCGTAAGACCGATTAAAGCTGATGGTGGACTATTTCATATGAAAAGATACGTCTTATTGCTGAGGGAAAAGAGATAGAGAAAATGTGAAATGGAGGTGTTAATCGTAATATTTTATATATTTATGGAGGTTTTTTATGGAACGATTGTGGACGAAATCATTTATTCAATGGAAGAAATTTAATTTAATTATGTAAAATAATAATTTTATTAAAAATAAATAAGTTTTATATAAGAATTATATTTAGAGGATAGTGAAATAAATATCATATAGAAACGAGTTGTACATGTGTACAGCTCGTTTTTTCTATTTCGTAATGAAAATGGGAGAAAATGATATATTCGGAGGGACTATATGTAATATCTTTATATTATGTTTTAAAAAGGTGTGTAAAGAAGTCTTTCCTTTCTTTGTAAAATATGAAAATTATTTTTAAAAAATTGTATTGTTACATCGGTAAAAGTATAGGAAACTTATCATTATAAAATAAATTGAAATCTTCTAAAAACTCTGATACATTGAAATAGAAATGTAGTTTCACAGTATTGTAAAGGCTTACAGTTGTGTGCACGAAGATCTATTAGGATTGGAGGAAATAATGATGAAAGCTGAAGAGAAATTTTCCCCGGGATTAGATGGTGTAGTAGCAGCGGAGACGAAGATTTCGTTTCTTGACACAGTAAAAGGTGAAATTGTAATTCAAGGGTATGATTTAATCGAACTCTCAAAAACAAAAGGGTATTTAGACATTGTGCACCTTTTATTGGAAGAACATCTACCAAATGAGGATGAAAAGGAAACACTTGAAAAGAAATTAAAAGAAGAATATGAAGTACCAGAAGGCGTATTCAACGTACTAAAGGCATTGCCTAAAGAAACGCACCCTATGGATGGGTTACGTACAGGTGTGTCTGCATTAGCTGGTTACGATAATGATATCGAAAACCGTTCGTTAGAAGTGAATAAAAGCCGAGGGTATAAGCTGTTAAGTAAAGTACCAAACATTGTGGCGAATAGCTACCATATTTTAAATAATGAAGAGCCGATTGAGCCACTTAAGGAATTGTCTTATAGTGCGAATTTCTTCTATATGTTAACTGGTAAAAAACCGACTGAATTAGAAGAGAAAATCTTTGATCGCTCTTTAGTTTTATATAGCGAACATGAAATGCCAAACTCTACATTTACAGCTCGCGTAATTGCATCAACACAATCAGATTTATACGGTGCATTAACAGGGGCAGTTGCATCGCTTAAAGGAAGCTTACATGGCGGTGCGAATGAAGCGGTTATGTACATGCTATTAGAGGCTGGTAATGTTGAGAAATTTGAAGAGTTATTACAGAAGAAACTATATAACAAAGAAAAAATTATGGGCTTTGGACACCGTGTTTATATGAAGAAGATGGATCCAAGAGCACTGATGATGAAGGAAGCTTTAAAACAGCTATGTGATGTAAAAGGTGATTATACACTATATGAAATGTGTGAAGCTGGAGAAAAAATTATGGAGAAGGAAAAAGGAATATATCCGAACCTTGATTATTATGCTGCTCCAGTATATTGGATGCTTGGTATTCCAATTCAACTATACACACCAATCTTCTTTAGTTCTAGAACTGTAGGACTATGTGCACACGTTATTGAGCAACATGCAAATAATCGTTTATTCCGTCCGCGTGTAAATTATATTGGCGAGCGACATGTACTTAGTAAATAAGAACAACTGGGGAGTTGTTAGCGCCGCCCGCCAGATGGGTGTTTGACCGACACCCATCATTAATAATAACGAATTTTCGACAGAAAGGGAAGAATAGCATGATTAAAACAAATGAAATTAAGCAAAAAGATGCACTATTAGAAGAAATTACCGATTATGTATTAAATAAAGAGGTTACTAGTGCAGAAGCATTTAGTACTGCTCGCTACGTATTACTTGATACACTTGGATGCGGAATATTAGCACTGCAATATCCAGAGTGTACAAAATTACTAGGACCAGTTGTACCAGGAACGATCGTGCCAAACGGTACACGTGTACCAGGTACGTCTTATGTACTAGATCCAGTAAAAGGTGCGTTTAATATCGGATGTATGATCCGTTGGTTAGACTATAACGATACATGGCTTGCAGCTGAATGGGGACATCCATCTGATAACCTAGGCGGGATTTTAGCTGTTGCAGATTATATTAGCCGAGTTCGTATTTCAGAAGGAAAAGAACCGTTAAAAGTACGTGATGTGCTTGAAATGATGATTAAAGCACATGAAATTCAAGGTGTATTAGCACTAGAAAATAGCTTAAACCGTGTTGGTCTTGACCACGTATTATACGTAAAAGTAGCAACAACTGCTGTAGTTGCGAAAATGCTTGGCGGAACACGTGAAGAAATCTTTAATGCATTATCACATGCGTGGATTGATAATTCTAGTCTTCGTACATATCGTCATGCTCCAAATACTGGATCACGTAAATCATGGGCAGCAGGGGATGCGACGAGCCGCGGTGTTCATCTTGCAATGACTGCTTTAAAAGGTGAAATGGGTTATCCAACAGCATTATCTGCACCAGGATGGGGATTCCAAGATGTATTATTCAATAAACAAGAATTAAAATTAGCAAGACCACTAGAGTCGTATGTAATGGAAAATGTATTATTTAAAGTTTCATATCCAGCAGAATTCCATGCACAAACAGCTGCAGAATGTGCTGTGAAATTGCATCCGGAAATTATAGAAAGATTAGATGAAATTGATCGTATTACAATTACAACTCATGAGTCAGCAATTCGAATTATCGATAAAGAGGGGCCATTAAATAACCCAGCTGATCGTGATCATTGTTTACAATACATTACTGCAATCGGTTTATTAAAAGGGGATATCGTTGCGGATGATTATGAAGATGAAGCAGCAAATGATCCACGTGTAGATGAATTACGTAATAAGATGGTTGTTGTTGAAAACAAACAGTACAGTTTAGATTACCTTGACCCGAACAAGCGCTCAATCGCCAACGCTGTTCAAGTTCATTTTAAAGATGGTACTGTAACAGAAAATGTAGAATGTGAATATCCACTTGGACACCGTTTCCGTAGAGACGAAGCGATTCCAAAAGTTGTTCAAAAATTCACTGCAAATATGGCAGGTCATTATTCTAGTAAGCAACAAGAAAAAATTCATGAAACTTGTCTAAATGAAGAAAAACTAGAAAATATGAACGTAAACGAATTTGTAGATCTATTCTTAATTTAATAATAGGGGGAATTTAGAATGGCTTGGGTTGTGAATAAACAGTCAACACAGGAGAAACTTGCGAATCGCTTCCGAGCTTTAGTAGAAGCACCTGAAATTTTACAAATTCCAGGTGCTCATGATGCAATGGCAGCCTTAGTTGCAAAAAATACAGGTTTTTCAGCTCTTTATTTATCGGGAGCTGCTTATACTGCAAGTAAAGGTCTACCTGATTTAGGTATCGTGACGTCTACTGAAGTGGCTGAGAGAGCAAGAGATTTAGTAAGAGCTACAGATTTACCGGTTCTTGTTGATATTGATACAGGATTTGGTGGTGTACTAAACGTAGCGAGAACCGCTGTAGAAATGTTGGAAGCGAAAGTAGCAGCTGTTCAAATTGAAGATCAACAATTACCAAAGAAATGTGGACATTTAAATGGTAAGAAACTTGTTACTACTGAGGAATTAGTTCAAAAAATTAAAGCGATTAAAGAAGTTGCACCAAGCTTATACATTGTAGCACGTACAGATGCTCGCGGTGTAGAAGGCTTAGATGAAGCGATTGAAAGAGCGAACGCATACGTAAAAGCAGGTGCAGATGCTATATTCCCTGAAGCGCTTCAATCAGAAGAGGAGTTCCGTCTATTTAATAGTAAGGTAAATGCACCTTTACTAGCAAATATGACAGAATTCGGAAAAACTCCATATTATAGTGCAGAGGAATTCGCGAATATGGGCTTCCAGATGGTTATTTACCCTGTAACATCACTTCGCGTTGCAGCGAAAGCGTATGAGAATGTGTTTACTTTAATTAAGGAAACGGGTTCTCAAAAAGATGCACTTTCTAATATGCAAACGAGAAGTGAGTTATATGAAACTATTTCATACCATGATTTTGAAGAATTAGATACTGGAATTGCAAAAACTGTGTTATCAGAGGATCAATAGATCAAACAACTAAGGCGATGAGAATACATCTTTGGCAAAAAGAACTGCTTGATGTGGAAATTCATCGCCTTCTGTTTTCAATAATAAGATATTCCACTCATCGTAGACGAGCATATGCAAAAAGCAATGAAGGCCGAAATGATAGGGGGATTCAGATGGAGAAAACGAAGTTACCATGGGATGAATTTTTTTCACTTAATAAAGATGTAAATCATACTTTCTTTACGCCAGAAGATTTTTCAGGGGATGAAGATTTAATCGCAAAAACAACGGAACAATTCGTTAAACAAGAAATTGTTCCACAATTGGAGAATATTGAACAACATAACTATAATGTTTCTCGTCAATTATTTGAGAAAGCTGGTGAACTTGGATTATTAAGTATTGAGGTACCAGAAGAATATGGCGGGTTTGAATTAGGAAAGGCAGTCTCAGGACTTGTAGCAGAGAAAATGGGATATGCTGGTGCATTTAGCGTTTCTTTTAATATACACGCTGGTGTAGGTACACTGCCTTACATATATTATGGAACGAAAGAACAAAAAGAAAAATATTTGCCGAAAATTGCGTCAGGAGAATGGGTTGGCGCTTATGCGTTAACTGAGCCAAATGCTGGTTCTGATGCATTAAGTGCAAAAACGAGTGCGGTATTAAATGAAGATGGAACAGCTTGGAAGTTAAACGGTGAGAAGCAATGGATTACAAATGCTCATATGGCAGATGTATACGTTGTTTTTGCGAAAACAAATAAAGGAATGACAGCATTTATTGTCGAAAGAACATGTGAAGGTGTATCCATTGGATTAGAAGAAAAGAAAATGGGTATTAAAGGTTCTTCAACGGCGACACTTATTTTAGAAGATGTAGTAATTCCAGCTGAAAATATTTTGGGGGAAGTTG
The DNA here is from genome assembly GCF_050279465.1 of Bacillus sp. NPDC094077. NCBI lineage: Bacteria > Bacillati > Bacillota > Bacilli > Caryophanales > Bacillaceae > Bacillus > Bacillus sp. NPDC094077. Next base: position 64,233 of record NZ_JBNNUF010000002.1, read on the forward strand.
GAAAAGGACACCACGTAGCTCTTAATATTCTTAACTTCGCTAGATTGAAACTTGCTTTTGGAAATATTGGAACAGCAAAGCAAGCAATCGGTTTGTCCGTTCAATATGGAAAAGAGCGAAAACAGTTCCAAACGGAATTAGTAGACTTTACGATGATTCAAGAGAAAATTGCAAATATGATCATTGCTACATATGGAGCCGAGAGTGCAGCCTATCGTACAGCAGGTGTAATTGATGAAGCAATTCATGAGAGTGATGAAGATCTTATGAAAAAAATGTCCCAATTTGCAATTGAATGTGCACTTAATAAAGTAAACGCTTCTGAAACACTTGGTCATATTGTAGATGAGGCTGTACAAATTCATGGTGGTTACGGTTATATGCAAGAATACGAAGTAGAACGATTATATCGTGATGCTAGAATCAGTCGTATATTTGAAGGAACGAATGAAATTAATAGATTAACAGTTGCTAAAATGTTAATGAAACAAATCGAACAAATAGAAGATGCTGAAGCCGAAATTGATGTAGCAAATATAGAAAGAAACCATCGTTACATATTATTAGCGAAAAAATTGTTGAAACAATCTTTGAAAACGCTCTCTAAAACTCCAGGATTAAAAATTGATCAAGAGCAAGAATATTCACGTGTATTATCAAATATGTTGACGGACGTGTACGTCATGGAATCAGCATTTTTACGTACGAGTAAAGCAATTAGTAAAAATGGTGAAGAAAAAGAGCGTACGAAACAAATGATAACGGATGTTATTTGTGAAGAAGGCTATCGTAAAGTAGAAGAAGCGGCGATTTCTATACTTTCAGCGGCTGTCACAGAAGAACAAGATAGACACACTATTTTAGCTGAAATCCGTCAATTATTAGTGCCTTTATACACGAACGTATTTACGAAAAAGAGAGAAATTGCGAAAGTTATTATAAATCGCGGGAAATATATTGTGTAATTAGGAGGAAAGCGCTATGAAAAAGATTGGTTTTATCGGTTTAGGTAACATGGGACTTCCAATGTCTAAAAATTTAGTTAAATCAGGTTACACAGTATACGGAGTGGACTTAAATAAAGAGGCTGAAGCTTCCTTTGAAAAAGAAGGAGGAATTATCGGCTTATCAATCTCAAAACTAGCAGAGACATGCGATGTAATTTTTACAAGTTTACCTTCACCTCGTGCTGTTGAAGCGGTATATTTTGGGGAAGAAGGATTATTTGAAAATAGCCACTTGAATGTCGTATTAATTGATACAAGTACTGTATCTCCGCAGTTAAACAAACAGTTAGAGGAGTCGGCGAAGGAAAAGAAAGTAGACTTTTTAGCAGCACCTGTTAGCGGTGGGGTAATTGGAGCAGAAAATCGTACATTAACGTTTATGGTAGGTGGATCAAAAGACGTATATGATAAAACTGAATCTATCATGGAAGTGTTAGGAGCGAATATTTTCCACGTTAGTGAACAAATTGATAGCGGCACGACTGTTAAATTAATTAACAATCTATTAATTGGTTTTTATACTGCTGGTGTGAGTGAAGCTCTAACATTAGCGAAAAAGAACAATATGGATTTAGATAAAATGTTTGATATTTTAAATGTAAGTTACGGTCAAAGTAGAATTTATGAGCGTAATTATAAAAGTTTCATTGCAACTGAAAATTACGAGCCAGGCTTTACTGTAAATTTATTAAAGAAAGATTTAGGCTTTGCGGTAGATTTAGCGAAAGAAAGTGAACTTCACTTACCAGTAAGTGAAATGTTATTAAATATATACGATGAAGCGAGTCAAGCTGGATATGGTGAAAATGATATGGCAGCTCTATATAAGAAAGTGAGCGAGCAATTAATTTCTAATCAAAAATAAATCATAAAAAGGAGAGAATATAATGATTACAACTGAAATTAAACGAGTAAAAAATCATATTAATGGCGAGTGGGTTGAATCAACGGGAACAGAAGTAGAAGCAGTTCCGAATCCAGCTACTGGAAAAATTATTGCTTACGTTCCGCTATCTCCAAAAGAAGACGTTGAAAAGGCTGTTGAAGCGGCAAAAGCGGCATTCGAAACATGGTCTAAAGTACCAGTTCCGAATCGTTCAAGAAATTTATACAAATATTTACAGTTATTACAAGAAAACAAAGATGAGCTTGCAAAAATCATTACGCTAGAAAACGGTAAAACGCTAACGGACGCAACTGGTGAAGTACAGCGTGGTATTGAAGCAGTAGAACTTGCAACATCGGCACCAAATTTAATGATGGGACAAGCTCTTCCTAATATTGCTAGTGGAATTGATGGATCGATTTGGCGCTATCCAATTGGAGTTGTTGCTGGTATTACACCGTTCAACTTCCCAATGATGATTCCATTATGGATGTTCCCACTTGCAATTGCTTGCGGCAATACGTTCGTATTAAAAACATCTGAAAGAACGCCACTTTTAGCAGAGCGACTTGTAGAGTTATTCTATGAAGCTGGTTTTCCAAAAGGGGTATTAAATTTAGTACAAGGCGGAAAAGATGTTGTAAATAGTATTTTAGAAAATAAAGATATTCAAGCTGTTTCGTTCGTTGGATCTGAGCCGGTAGCTCGTTACGTATATGAAACAGGTACGAAACACGGAAAACGTGTACAAGCGTTAGCAGGTGCGAAAAACCATGCGATTGTAATGTCAGATTGTAATCTTGAAAAAACAGTACAAGGTGTAATTGGATCTGCATTCGCAAGTAGTGGAGAGCGCTGCATGGCATGTTCAGTAGTAGCAGTAGTAGATGAAATTGCTGATGAGTTCATTGATGTATTAGTAGCAGAAACGAAGAAGTTAAAAGTAGGTGATGGTTTCAACGAAGAAAATTATGTTGGACCATTAATCCGTGAATCTCATAAAGAGCGCGTGTTAGGTTATATTAATAGCGGCGTAGCAGACGGGGCAACTTTATTAGTAGATGGTCGTAAAATCAATGAAGAAGTTGGAGAAGGGTACTTTGTTGGAGCAACAATCTTTGATGGCGTAAACAAAGAAATGAAAATTTGGCAAGATGAAATTTTCGCTCCAGTATTAAGTATTGTTAGAGTGAAAGATTTAGAAGAAGGTATTAAACTGACGAATCAATCTAAATTTGCGAACGGTGCTGTTATTTATACCTCAAATGGAAAGCATGCACAAACATTCCGTGATAACATTGATGCCGGTATGATTGGTGTAAACGTAAATGTTCCTGCACCAATGGCATTCTTCGCATTTGCAGGAAACAAAGCTTCCTTCTTTGGTGATTTAGGTACAAATGGTACGGATGGCGTTCAATTCTATACACGCAAAAAGGTTGTAACTGAGCGCTGGTTTTAATAAAGTGAAACTTTAACCAGTGGGGGGTGTCCATCCCCCACTGGTTATTAGCTCAAATCAACCAGATAAATTGTTAAATGAAAAACACCACTCTTAAGATGTGGTGTTTTTCGCTTTTATTAATTATTTTTTTCAAAAGCTAGTTTAATACCGAATCCAATTAAGACGATTCCTGTTAGCCCTTGAATATAACTTTGCGTCTTTGGTTTTTTCATAAAAGCACTAATTTTATCAATTAAAAATATATAAAAAGCGAACCAAATGACTGTTAAAACGAGATAAGTTAGGCCCATTACAAGAAGCTGAATAAATGTATTATGACTTGGATTTAAAAATTGCGGTAAAAAAGTTAAAAAGAAGACTGCAACCTTAGGGTTTAATAAATTCGTAAGAAACCCTTGGCGAAAACAAGAAGTATGTTCGTTATCATTATTCATAGATACTTCATTTGTATTTACACCTTCTTTGTTTTTTACTGCTAAAAGGGCTTTAATACCAATATAGATTAAATAAAGAGCCCCAACATACTTAAAAATAGAAAATAAAAGAGCTGACTTTACAATAAGTGCGGAAAGACCAATTACAGCAGCTAAAGTATGAATCAAAAGTGCAACACATGTACCGAACACTGTTTTAACACCGCCCATTTTACCAGCAACCAAAGTGTTTTTCGTAGCCATGGCTGTATCAGGGCCAGGTAAAATGATTAGACAAATAGACATAATGATGAAAAGTAGATAATTTTCTATCATAGTCGCCTCTCCTTTTTATTTTTAGAATATTCGATTAAAAATAGTGTAGCACAAAATTTAATTTAATAAAATTAAATTTTGTTAAAAATTATTAAATAAGAAGAGGCTATATTCGTAGAGGTGAATACACTACGAATATAGCCTCACTGTTATGCATTAAGTAAGTTAAAGAAACGATTTACATCTTCTTCTGAAACATCGCTTAACTGTTTATATTTATAATTCGGATTTTGATCTTTATCGACGACAACAGAGCGTACTCCTTCGAAGAAATCTTCATGTCTCATGAAATTTTTAGCAAGTATAAGGTCTGTAGCGAAACAGTCTTCAACAGATTTTCCTTCGCCATCTATAAGTTGTTTTAATGTTACTTTTAGCGAAATAGGTGATTTTGATAATAATATCTGTTTCGTTTGTAAGGCGAATTCGCTATCTTCTTTTTCTAATGATTGGATAATTTCTTCAATTGTTTGCAAGGCAAAGTGTGAATTAATTTCTTCTAATGAAGTAGCAAGTTTGCTTTCTAAGTTAGGAGTGGATGTAAATGTTTGAATAATCGCTTTTAAGCGAGTATGAACATCTTCAGCGTGCCAATTTACGTTGTCAAGTTCGGCTAGAAAAGTTGGTAATGAATCAGATGTCATAAAGTAATCAGCAGCATGAATAAATAATACGTCAGAAGCTTTTAAAATAGATGCTGTTAAAGCAACGTAATGGCCTGTATATCCAGGTGCTTTATTTAAGAAATATGCGGCGCCGACGTCTGGGAAGAAGCCGATGTTCATCTCAGGCATTGCCCATTTTGTGCGCTCTGTTACAATACGATATTTCGCACCATTTGTAAGTCCGACACCACCACCCATTACAATTCCATCTAAACAAGCGATAATCGGTTTTTTATATTGATAAATATATGTATCAATTTCATACTCTTCTTCAAAAAAACGTTCTGCATGTTGTAAGGCAACTTCGTTTGAACGTGCTTCGTAAAGAGTTTTAATGTCGCCGCCTGCGCAAAATCCTTTTGTGCCGGCTCCCTTTAATACGATAACCGCAATACGCTCATCGTTCTCCCACTCTTTAAGTTTTTGTCCAATGGGTTGTAACATATCATAAGATAAAGAATTAAGTGCTTTTGGGCGGTTTAAAGTAATTGATGCAACGCCGTTTTCACTAACAGAAAATAAAACGTGTTCAGTCATGATTCATCCTCCTTTACATATCTTCTTATTCTTAATTCTTGATATGTACTGAAATGTCCTTTATAAATTTTGTCTAAAGTTGACGGTAAGTGCTAATTTATCCCGCTATTTGTGGGAGTCATACTGCCCCTAAAAGCCCGATTAGTGTGGGCTAATAATCAGTGGGGGATGTCCATCCGCCACTGATTAAAGTTTCACTTTATCAACCGCATATTTTGACGAGTTATATTTGCAGGATTTCAGAGACTGAAGATGAATAATACAATATTACTGTAAGTTTAAATATTTGAAGTCATGGTGATAAAAGCGCTATTATATATTTGTATTATGTGCATTTAATCAGAAATAGAGAAAGGAGAAATCGGAATGCCAGGACCTTTATTATTGTCGGTTATTATTTTGTCATCATTAATGATAGGGATTACTCAGTTTTTTCATCATACAGATACGACAGAAGAAGTGAAGGATAAAGTACGTCTCGTATTTCCGATTTTTATAATATCTATTTCTTTTTGCATTTTATTAAATAAGGATGGATACATTGTAGCTGTATTTTCATTTTTTGTAGCTATTGTTTTAATTACAGTTTTATATTATGTAATGAAAGATTTTATACAAAAATAAAGATGTCACAATAGGCATTTTTATTTTGGACACATATAAAATTTCACATACCGTATTGCATATAAAAAAACATAAAACATAATACAATAGAAAAGTGTGCACTTTGCCGTGTATGTACTTGTCAATCTTGCATAGCCACTATACTATTAAAATGTAGAGATTATAAAAAGGGGTTGTATCTATTATGAAATTTGAGATGCACACAAAAATTATTTCAAATGAAAAAGAAGTAAGGTTACATATAGAAGAAAACATATTTCAATTAAACTTGGATGGCTATCACTTATTTACAGTTCAAGAAATATTGCCTTTATATAAATCAAATGAAGAGAGAATTGGTAGTGCAATTATACGAAAGTTAGAGTGGGAGAACGGAAAAACTACAATAAACTATCAACTCGTATCACTAAACTCAGTAAATTAAAAGGAGAAGGAAAATATGAAGTTATTTCATACAGCGGATTGGCATTTAGGCAAGCTTGTTCATGGCGTGTATATGACTGAAGATCAAAAGATTGTATTAGATCAGTTTGTACAAGCTGTTGAAGAAGAAAAACCAGATGCCGTAATTATTGCAGGGGATTTATATGACCGAGCAATTCCACCAACAGAAGCAGTAGACTTATTAAATGATGTATTACAAAAAATAGTTATTGATTTACAAACACCAGTTATCGCAGTTGCAGGAAACCATGATAGTCCAGATCGAATACATTTTGGTAGTAGTTTAATGAAAAAGCAGGGATTACATATTGCAGGACAATTTCAATTCCCATATGAACCTGTTGTATTACATGATGAATATGGTGAGGTTCACTTCCATCTCGTTCCATATGCGGATCCAAGTATAGTAAGACATGTATTGAAAAACGAAGATGTCCGTTCTCATGATGATGCAATGCGTATTTTTATGAATGAACTTTCTGAAACGATGGATAAAGAAGCTAGACGTGTATTTGTTGGACATGCATTTGTAACTTCGGCAGGTGAAGCGGAGGAGAATACAAGTGATGCAGAACGACCACTTTCAATTGGTGGTGCTGAATATGTAAATAGTCATTATTTTGATAAGTTTCATTACACAGCGCTTGGACATTTACATCAAGCGCATTTCGTACGTAATGAGACCATTCGATATTCAGGTTCGCCACTTGCCTATTCAATTTCTGAAGAAAAACATAAAAAAGGATATTATATTGTGGAACTGGACGAAAAGGGTGAAGTAACAATTGAAAAAAGGTTACTTTCACCACGTCGTAAAATGCGAACAGTTGAAGCAGAAATAGATGAATTATTACAGCATCCAGTAAGTGAAGATTACGTATTTGTAAAATTATTAGATGAAAATCCTGTCTTGCAGCCAATGGAGAAAATACGCTCTGTATATCCAAATGCAATGCATGTTGAAAGATCGATTCAAAGGCGAGAGTTCACAGATGAAAACGAAGTAACCGTTTCAAGACATAAAACAGATGATCTATCTCTTTTAAAAGCTTTTTATAAAGAAATGAAAGGCTTAGATTTATCAGAAGAGAAAGAACGTCTATTTATAGAGGTATTACAGACAGTGCAAGAACGGGAAGGTGAACGAGGATGAGACCGATTCAGCTTATTATGACAGCATTTGGACCATATAAACAGAAAGAGGTAATCGATTTTAATGATCTTGGAGAGCATCGTATTTTCGCCATTTCTGGAAATACGGGAGCTGGAAAGACAACGATTTTTGATGCGATTTGTTACGTATTATATGGTGAAGCTAGTGGAGAAGAACGTAGTGATACGAGCATGCTTCGAAGTCAGTTTGCTGACGATGATGTTTATACAAGTGTAGAACTAACTTTTCAGTTAAAAGGGAAACGCTATGAAATAAAACGACAACTTGGCCATAAAAAACAAGGGAATAAGACGATTACAGGACATGCAGTAGAATTATACGAAGTTATTGATGGAGAAAAGGTCCCATCTGTTGATCGTTTTCATGTAACAGATGTAAATAAAAAAGTGGAAGATTTAATTGGATTAAGTAAACATCAATTTAGCCAAATTGTTATGTTACCACAAGGAGAATTTCGAAAACTATTAACATCTGAAACAGAAAATAAAGAAGAGATTTTACGTCGTATTTTTAAAACAGATCGCTATAAACTAATGCGTGAGTTACTTGATCAAAAACGTAAACAATGGAAAGATGTTTTACAAGAAAAACAAAAAGAACGTGAGCTATATTTCCGCAATGTTTTTAAATTACCGGTTCGTGATGGTGCTTTGTTAGAAGTTTTAATAGAGCAGGAGCATGTAAATACACACCAAGTAGTAGAGGCACTAGAACAAGAGACAATTTGGTACACAGCGGAAGTTGAGCAATTACAAATAGAACAAGATGTTCAAACGAAGCAATTGAAAGATGCAGAAACGCGTTTTCATGCAGCAAAATCTATAAATGAGAAATTTAAGGATTTAGAACAAAAGAACGAGAAATACAACACTTTACAAGAAAACCGTGCAGTCATTGAAATGAAGGAAAAATCTTTTAAACGTGCGGAACAAGCAAAGCGTTTATTACCATTTGAGCAATGGTATGAGGAAGCGATGCTAAATGTGCAGAAGGCTGAAAGTTTATTAAAACAAATAATTTCCAAAAAAGAACAAATAATGAACAGTTTTGAGCTTGCTCAGGAGAAGTATGAAGCAGTAAAAAATAAAGAATCAGAACGAGAAGATGCAAAAAAACTTGTTCAAAGATTAGAAGAGCTACAACCAATTATTTCATCATTAGCTGAGAAAAAGTTAAATTTACAAAATACTGAAATTCAAATAGGGAAATTGAAAGAAAGTATGCAGAAGATTGATCAACAACTAGAAGAGCATACAAATCAAAAACAGAGAATGTCTGGTGAATTACAACAATTAGAACAAGCGCTTGAGCAATATGTAGCGAAAGTAGAAGAACTAACGAATATGCGAGAAGATGCAAAAGTTTTAAAGCAAGCATATGATGTTTGGCAAGAGAAACAAAAATTCGAGCAAGAAAAAGAAGCTGCATTTCATAACATGCAAATGGCAGTTCGTGCATATGAAAGTATGGAACGCCGCTGGTTAAATGAACAAGCAGGTATATTAGCTCTTCATTTACATGATGGTGAATCTTGCCCAGTATGTGGTAGTACGAACCATCCGAAAAAAGCTACGGAACAAAGTGATGCAATTGATGAAAAAGAGTTAAACGATTTAAGAGACAAAAAGAACGTTGCTGAAAAATTACATGTTCAAATAGAGGAGAAATGGAATTTCTATCGATTACAATATGAACAGGTGATAGAAGAAGTCATGAAGCGAGGGTACCATTCAGTACAATTAGTTGAAACATACAGTGCGCTCGTTCAAAAAGGAAAACAATTAGCAGCAGAAGTTAATGCGTTAAAAGAAAGTGAAGAAACGCGTAAGCAGATTGCCGTGAATATAAAAAGCGTAGAAGAAAAAGTAGAAGAACTTCAGAAACAAAAGCGTGAAGTAGAAACAGTGCAGCACCGTACAGAGATGGAGTGTATGCAGCTTCGTACGTCATATGAGTATGACAAGCAAAATATTCCAGACAATTTACAAACTGTACAAGCTTGGAAAGTACAGTTTGACCAAGCTCTGCAACAACTCAAGTTACTGGAAGATGAATGGAATAAGGTGCAAGAAGCGTATCAACATTGGCAAAATGAAAATATACGTATTCAAGCAGAACATGAGGGTGCTTCTAATCAATTTGTAAGTGCAAAAGAGAAGAAAAAAGAGACTTTCACTCGCTTTATGAAAGAGTTAGAACAGAGCGGATTTACAGATCAATTAACGTATAAAGAAGCTAAATTAAATGATGCCGAGATGGAGATGTTACAAAAAGAAATTCAAAGTTATTATTCATCTCTTGAAGTGCTTGCAAAACAAATTGAAGAGCTAAACTCAGAATTAAAAGATAAAGAGTTTATGGATATTACATCGTTAGGTGAACACATAAAAGAATTAGAAATCAATCTCGACATAATTAAAGAAAAACGTCAACGTGCTCAAAACGCTGTAACATATATTTCTGATTTACATGAAAATATTAGACGTATTGATGAACAAATTCATGAGGAAGAAAAAGCTTTCCAAGAACTTGTTGATTTATATGAAGTAATGAAAGGTGATAACGAAAGCCGCATATCATTCGAGCGTTACATCTTAATTGAGTATTTAGAACAAATTGTTCAAATTGCAAACGAACGACTACGTAAATTATCAAATGGACAATTTTATTTAAAACGAAGTGAACGAATTGAAAAGAGAAACCGTCAAAGTGGATTAGGTTTAGATGTATATGATGCATACACCGGCCAAACACGTGATGTGAAAACATTATCTGGTGGTGAGAAATTTAACGCATCACTTTGCTTAGCGCTCGGAATGGCAGACGTAATTCAAGCGTATGAAGGCGGTATTTCCATCGAAACGATGTTTATCGATGAAGGTTTCGGTTCATTAGATGAGGAGTCATTAACAAAAGCAGTTGATGCCTTAATTGACTTACAAAAATCAGGCCGATTTATCGGTGTCATTTCACACGTTCAAGAGCTGAAAAACGCAATGCCAGCTGTATTAGAAGTAACGAAGCAGAAGGATGGATGTAGTCAGACTAGGTTTGTGGTGAAGTAAGTTTGGAAAATGGCGTAGGGAATCTACCGATACCTTTAGTGTCGTATGTATGACTAATAAAACGTCGTCTCTTCAGTGGAGACGACGTTTTATTTTACTAAATATCTATGAATTATCGGAAGAAGGCGGCGTATTTGCCAAACGGTTATAAGCTTTAAAAGCTGCGATTGCCGATATAACACCACCTGCTAAAAATAGAGTTGATCCACCAACTAAAATGATACGACTGACATATGTCTCACGTGCTTCTTCGACTTGTTCTTGTAACGCTGTAGGCATATGAAATCCTCCTTTACCAAATTGTTTTGTAAATAGTATATACAAACGCCTAAAATATGTTAAAATTACTGAATAGTTTTATGCAGAAGGTACTTAGTGTAGAATGAATTATTCAATACGTAGTAGGATGCAAGTTGTTTAATAAATCTTCATCATAAATATATGCTAACTTCACATACAGCACATATTAACATTGTATTATGTATATGTACCAAATAAATAAATGAATAAAGTAAATAATTATAAGTTCTGTTTTTGAAAATTTAAAATCCTATTATTTCTATATAAAGGCCTTGAACGGGAGTATTGAATTTTTGTAGAAATGGATCTTAATAAAAAGGAATTCATATAAAAGGGGAATGTCTTATGACAACATATACGAGTGAGCTGAAAAAAAGTGTAGTTTCAGAAGAAGATGTAGATATTTTAAAAATTATGGCGCATCCAATCCGATTACAAATTGTAAATGAATTAAGTACAAGAAAAACTTGTAATGTAACACAATTAACAGAATTGCTGAATATTCCACAATCGACTGTCTCGCAACATTTATCAAAAATGAAAGGTAAAGTGTTACGAGCTGAGAGAAAGGGTTTAGAAATTTATTATCACATTAATAATTTAAAAGCGAGTAAGATTGTTAATGTTTTAGGATATATAAATTAATGAAGTATTATTATATAAAATAGCCTCTGCTGGTGAGCAGGGGCTATTTTGTGTTGTTTTATGTATTTGTATTTAAAATTTTATAGTTTTTATGATTTACAATTGTTCGATCAAATTCAAAAGTACCACCGCTTACATCTGTAATTTCAACTAAGACCGATTCAGTATATAGTTTTAGTACAGATCCTGTAATCCTTAAATTATTTCGTTGAAAAAGTATAGTATCCCCTACGTTTGCTTTCATAGTACCTCCTTATTTAAGAAAGAAATATTTTATATTATATATATTAAACCACGTATAGATATATTAGTGAATGTTTAGTTTTATTTATAGATAAAATATTTTTTGTTTTATGAAAATTAAAGCGCGATATTATGTGGAAAATTGTATTTTTGCTGTTTTTAAGTAGGAAATTACAAAATATACGAAAATAGAAATGCGGAAAGGGTGGGATTTTGGGATACAAGCATTGCAACAAAAATCCAGATTACAAGACTATTAAATGACTTGTATCAAGAAATGTGGGTGCAACATGTTACAAAATCTGAAGAGTAAAAGAAGAATAGATTTTTTTTTGTTGTATAGGAAAATCAAAATTTTGAAATCCAGCCATGGTATAACTCAACATATAACCTTTTTAAAGAAGATGCGAAAACAGCTGTAAGTCGTATTGATGTATAACATTACAAAAGTACGTATTTAATAAGCAGTTTTTTGTATTTCACCCTTCGTTTTATGTAACTGATTCCATATTTTTGACGCTCTATATTGTAAGTGCTTACATAAACAGAGACATCCTATACAATGAAGGTGTTAAATCAAAAGAGGTGGCCAAAATGAACATAAAAAAAGCAAATTTAGCGAATAGCATTGAAATAGAAAGAGGAGGCGGGATGATATGAAAAAATCAACTGTTAATCCATGGCTTGTTGTCCTTGGTACAGTCATAGTACAAATGGGGCTTGGAACGATATATACATGGAGCTTATTCAATCAGCCTTTAGTTAGTAAGTACGGTTGGAGTCTTAACGCTGTTGCTATAACTTTCTCAATTACAAGCCTTTCTTTAGCGTTTTCAACTTTGTTTGCGAGTAAATTGCAAGAAAAATGGGGACTTCGTAAACTCATTATGATAGCTGGACTAGCATTAGGACTAGGATTAATACTTAGTTCACAAGCTTCCTCATTAATATTGCTTTATGTACTAGCAGGAGTTGTTGTAGGTTATGCAGATGGTACAGCATATATCACTTCACTATCGAATTTAATAAAATGGTTTCCAGAGCGTAAAGGTTTAATCGCTGGTATTTCTGTCTCTGCATATGGTTCAGGTAGCCTAATCTTTAAATACATTAACGCACAGTTGATTGAATCAGTTGGTGTATCACAAGCGTTTATATACTGGGGTTTGATTGTTACAGCTATGATTGTGATTGGGGCTTGTTTGATCCATCAAGCTGCTGATCAAGGGGCGGTTCATGAAACAAAAACGCAGGAATATACAACGAAAGAAATGCTAGGCACAAAAGAAGTATACTTATTATTTATTATGTTATTTACATCATGTATGAGTGGCTTATACTTAATTGGCATGGTAAAAGACATCGGTGTTCAACTTGTAGGGCTAAACGCAGCAACAGCAGCTAATGCGGTGGCTATGGTTGCAATCTTCAATACATTAGGTCGTATTATTCTGGGACCGTTATCAGATAAAATTGGCCGTCTAAAAATCGTTACTGGTACTTTTGTTGCTATGGCGACTTCAGTCTTGGTTCTAAGTTTCGTAGATTTAAATTATGGTATCTACTTCGTCTGTGTAGCAAGTGTAGCGTTTTGCTTTGGTGGAAATATCACTATTTTCCCAGCTATTGTTGGTGATTTCTTCGGCATGAAAAATCATAGTAAAAACTACGGAATTGTGTATCAAGGATTCGGGTTTGGAGCGCTTGCAGGTTCCTTTATCGGTGCAATTCTAGGTGGATTCAAACCAACTTTCATGGTGATCGGCGTATTATGTGTCGTGTCATTTATTATCGCAATTTTAATTCAAGCACCTAATCAGAAAAAAGAAAAAGAAGAAGAGTTTCGTAGCGTAGCGTAAGTATTTCAATCTACTATAACTAAAAAGTGCCCTATTTAATAGGGCACTTATTTACGGTATTTTATAAAATTACGAAAGGGGAGTGGATGTCAAATCACTTTCCTTTTTCTTTATGAACTATTTTTAATTGTTTTTCTCTACCCAGCCTTAATAATTTACGGAATTTTACTAATAAAAGAGCCAGTAAAACAACTATTTGGATTATATTGGAATGTTATTAAACGATACACAATATATAAACTTCTTAATAAATCTTAAATTATAAATAGGACATTCGTTCAGAAATGCAAGATGTTAAATAAGATATTTTCAGAAAAATATTGAGAAAAGAATAATTAATATTTTTGATAAAATATTGTAGGCGAAGAAAACTAGAGGTTCTCTTTTTGAATTTCAAAAAAGATGATAAGGAATTATGGATTAAATCTTTATTTAAAGTACTTTTTAATGCCTATAGATGCAGTCTGGCATAGAAACGTAAAAAACATTTTATCTGAAAAATAAAAAAAGATTGACAAGGTTATTGAGAAATATTATCATTTCGGTGTAAGAATAGTAAATGAAAAACATTATCAATGGATTTGATTTTGATGAAAAGTACACTTGACCAATTAGTTTAGTCAGTGTATTATTTTTTACAACATAAATGATAATGAAAATCGTTATCATTTATGTTGTTTACTAAGATTAATTTTTATATGAAAGGATAGAGGAAATGAACTTAGGGGAATTTGATGGGAAAACCGTTTTAGTAACAGGCGCCGCTCAAGGTATAGGTAGTGTTGTAGCAAAAATGTTTTTAGAAAGAGGAGCAACAGTTATTGCGGTTGATCAAAATGAAGAAGGGCTAAATATGTTATTAAATCATTATGCATCGTATGAAACACGTATTAAGACATTTCATTTAGATGTGAGTGATAGCACTGCTGTTGAAGAGGTAGTAAAACGAATTGAAAATGACGTAGCACCTATAGATATATTAGTAAATGTCGCAGGAGTTTTACGAATGGGAGCGATTCACTCTTTAAGTGATGAAGATTGGCATAAAACATTCTCTGTAAATTCGACAGGAGTTTTCTATATATCCCGAGCAGTAAGTAAACGTATGATGGTGAGAAAGTCAGGGGCAATTGTTACAGTTGGTTCAAATGCGGCAAATACTCCGAGAATGGAAATGGCTGCGTATGCTGCATCAAAAGCTGCAACGACGATGTTTATGAAGTGTTTAGGATTAGAACTCGCAGCGTATAATATTCGCTGCAACTTAGTTTCTCCTGGTTCTACTGAAACTGAAATGCAAAGGTTACTATGGGCTGATGAGAATGGAGCTAAAAATATAATTGCTGGTTCTCAAAATACATATAGACTCGGAATTCCGTTACAAAAAATTGCACAGCCTTCAGAAATTGCTGAAGCAGTATTATTTTTAGCTTCAAATAAAGCAAGTCATATTACAATGCACAATTTATGTGTCGATGGCGGAGCTACATTAGGAGTTTAATAAAAAATTCAGGAGGTTTTATACTATGAATGAACTTACAGCCGTAAAGGGACTGTCAGAAAAACTTTTAGAAGATTATAAGACTGAATCTTCATTCTTTTTTGCTTCACCAAATCGAACGATATTGACAGAAGGAGAGTTTACTACAGTAAAACATAGTGGAATTGAAAGTTTTCCAGAGCTTGTAAATGCGGTATTAAGTAATGCGAAACAAGCTGGAAATCCAAATCCTATCGTTGTTGGTGCTTTGCCATTCGATCGTAGAAAAGAAGTACAACTTATCGTACCAGAACATAGTAGAATTGCTGAGCGCTTACAGTTAGAGGCAACAAACGAGATAAAACGAAATGAGAAACTTACATTTGAAATGACACCAGTTCCAGATCCTGAAGTTTATATGGATGGTGTGAAGCAAGGAATAGCAAAAATTCAGGACGGAGATTTAAAGAAAATCGTTCTATCTAGATCGTTGGATGTTAAGTCCTCTGAGAAGATTGATAAACAAAAACTACTTCGTGAATTAGCAGAGCATAATAAGCACGGTTATACATTTGCAGTTAATTTACCGAAAGATGAAAACGAGAAAAGTAAGACGTTAATTGGAGCGAGCCCTGAATTGCTCGTTTCACGTAATGGTATGCAAGTTATTTCTAATCCGTTAGCTGGCTCAAGACCACGAAGCGAGGATCCAGCTGAAGACAAAAGAAGAGCAGAAGAATTACTTTCTTCTCCAAAAGATTTACATGAACATGCGGTAGTAGTTGAAGCAGTTGCCGCTGCGCTTCGTCCGTACTGTCATACATTACATGTTCCAGAAAAACCATCAGTTATTCATAGTGAAGCAATGTGGCATTTGTCTACAGAAGTGAAAGGTGAACTTGAGGATCCAAATACTTCTTCTTTACAATTAGCAATTGCCCTTCATCCTACGCCAGCAGTTTGCGGAACTCCAATGGAAGAAGCAAGAGATGCTATTCAAAAAATCGAGCCATTTGACCGTGAATTCTTTACAGGAATGTTAGGGTGGAGCGATTTAAATGGAGATGGCGAATGGATTGTTACAATTCGTTGTGCTGAAGTGCAAGAAAATACACTTCGTTTATATGCAGGAGCTGGAGTTGTTGCTGAATCAAAGCCAGAAGATGAGTTAGCAGAAACGTCAGCTAAATTCCAAACGATGCTGAAAGCTTTAGGGTTAAATGATAGTTCATTGAATGAAAAATAGGGGGAAGAAAGAATGTTAGCAGGTTATACGGAATGGCCAAAAGAATTTGCCGATCGCTATCGAGAAGAAGGGTGTTGGCTTGGTGAAACATTTGGCGGAGTGTTAAGAGAGCGTGCTGAGAAATATAGAGATCAAATTGCGGTTGTAAGCGGTAATAAGCATATAACGTATAGTGAACTTGATAAAAAGGTAGATCGCTTAGCTTCAGGTTTACTGAATTTAGGAATAAAGCAAGAGGATCGAGTTGTAATCCAGTTACCTAACATTATAGAGTTTTTCGAAATATGTTTTGCACTATTTCGAATTGGAGCGCTTCCTGTTTTTGCATTACCTTCACATCGAAGCAGTGAAATTAGTTATTTTTGCGAGTTTGGTGAGGCGAGTGCTTACGTTATTTCAGATAAAGCACTTGGATTTGATTACCGAAAATTAGCAAGAGAAGTGAAAGAGAAAGTTTCAACTTTGCAACATGTAATTGTAGTGGGGGAAGAAGAAGAATTTGTGAACATAAGTGATCTTTATATAGATCCGGTTCCATTACCAGAAGTTCATCCAAGTGATTTTGCGTTTCTCCAACTATCAGGAGGGACAACAGGACTTTCTAAATTAATTCCTAGAACACATGATGACTATATTTATAGTTTACGTGTTAGCGCTGAAATTTGTAATTTAAATGCAGAAAGCGTCTATATGGCAGTTCTTCCAGTAGCACACAATTATCCGATGAGTTCTCCAGGAACATTTGGAACTTTCTATGCGGGTGGAAAAGTAGTGTTGGCAACTGGCGGTAGCCCAGATGAGGCGTTTGCTCTTATAGAAAAAGAAAAAGTTACGATTACAGCGCTCGTTCCACCGTTAGCAATGATTTGGCTTGATGCTGCATCTTCCCGTAATAACGATTTATCGAGCCTGCAAGTACTTCAAGTAGGTGGAGCGAAATTTAGCGCTGAAGTTGCAAAGCGTATTCGCCCTACATTTGGATGTACGTTACAGCAAGTGTTCGGTATGGCGGAAGGTTTAGTAAATTACACAAGATTAGATGATCTAGAAGAAATCATTATTCATACACAAGGTAGACCGATGTCTACATTCGATGAAGTCCGAGTTGTTGATGAAAATGATAACGATGTAAAACCTGGGGAAGTAGGTAGTTTATTAACACGAGGGCCATATACAATTCGTGGTTATTATAAAGCGGAAGAGCATAATGCACGATCATTTACAAAGGATGGCTTTTATCGCACAGGTGATCTTGTAAAAGTAAATGAACAAGGTTACATCATTGTAGAAGGAAGAGATAAAGATCAAATTAACCGTGGTGGTGAGAAGGTTGCTGCCGAAGAAGTTGAAAATCATCTATTAGCACATGATGCAGTCCATGATGTAGCAATTGTATCTATGCCTGACGATTATTTAGGAGAACGTACATGTGCCTTTGTTATAGCTCGCGGACAAGCTCCAACTATAAGTGAATTAAAAATGTTTTTAAGAGACCGTGGTATAGCAGCTTATAAGATTCCTGATCGAATTGAATTTATTGAATCATTCCCGCAAACAGGTGTTGGAAAAGTAAGCAAAAAAGAATTACGTAAAGTAATTGCTGAAAAACTTATTACAGTAAAACGATAAAAAACTATTAAAATCGGAAGGAAGTGATTAGATGGCTATCCCATCTATTTCAGTATATAAAATGCCAATTGAATCAGAACTACCAAAAAATAAAGTGAATTGGACACCAAATCCGAAACGTGCGGTTCTTCTAATACATGACATGCAAGAATATTTTCTTGATGCATATAGCGATAAAGAATCACCAAAAGTAGAACTAATTTCAAATATTAAGGTGATAAGAGAAAGATGTAAGGAACTTGGTATACCAGTTGTTTATACAGCACAACCCGGTGGACAAACGCTAGAACAACGAGGGTTATTACAAGACTTCTGGGGGGACGGTATTCCTGCTGGACCTGATAAAAAGAAAATTGTCGATGAACTTACTCCTGATGATGATGATATATTCCTAACAAAATGGAGATATAGTGCATTTAAAAAGACAAATCTATTAGAAATCTTAAATGAACAGGGGAGAGATCAACTTATTATTTGCGGTATTTATGCGCATATTGGCTGCCTTTTAACAGCTTGTGAAGCATTTATGGATGGTATTCAGCCATTCTTTGTAGCAGATGCGGTTGCTGATTTTTCACTAGAGCATCATAAACAAGCATTGCAGTATGCATCTGATAGATGCGGAGTAACGACATCAACAAACTTACTGTTAAAAGATTTACAAAGTGTAAAAGGTGATGAGAGTGAAGAAATCACTTTACAGGAAGTGCATGAACTAGTTGCAAAACTACTCCGTGAACCAGTAGAGAGTATTGAAGTTGATGAAGATTTATTAAATAGAGGACTTGATTCGGTCAGAATGATGAGTTTAGTAGAGAAATGGCGCCGCGAAGGGAAAGAAATTACTTTTGCAGATCTAGCAGAAAGTCCAACTGTTGCTGATTGGTACCGCGTATTATCTTCACAAACAGAACAGGTGCTGTAACAAACAGATTACATAATAAAGGGGTAGTAAAGAATGCCTAATAGTCAAAAGGTTCGTCATTCATTATCATCTGCGCAGACTGGTATGTGGTTTGCGCAGCAATTAGACCCGCTTAATCCGATTTATAATACTGGGGAATATGTAGAAATAAACGGAAATATTAATCAAGAAATTTTCGAATTGGCTGTACGTAAAGTTGTAACAGAAGCAGAAGCACTTCATGTTCGTTTCGAAGAGGATGAAATTGGCCCATGGCAAGTTATTGTGGAATCGTCAAAGTTTCATATGCATTTTATTGACGTCCGTAAAGAAGAAAATCCTGAAGAAGCCGCTAAAGTATGGATGAAAAATGATTTATCTATGCCAGTCGATTTGAAAAAAGACAAATTATTTACTGAAGCACTTATTCAAGTTGAAAATAATCGTTTCTTTTGGTATCAGCGCATCCATCACATTGTGATGGATGGCTATGGATTTTCACTTCTTAGCCAAAAGGTAGCGAATGAGTATACATCACTTATAGAAGAAACAAACAAGAATGAAAAGCCATTTGGTTCTCTTGCAAAAATTGGACAAGAAGATATTGAGTATCGTGAATCTAAACAACTTCAGGAAGATCGTGCTTTTTGGTTAGAGAAGTTTGCAGATGAACCGGATGTCATAAGTTTAGCAGAGCGAGCGCCGAGAACATCAAATGGATTTTTACGAGAAACTGCTTATTTATCTAGTTCTAGTACGAAAACTTTACTAGAAGATATCAATATTTCGTTAACAAGTTGGCCGGAATTCATTGTCGCTGTAACAAGTATTTATATGCATAAATTAACAGGTGAAAATGATATTGTTTTAGGTTTACCGATGATGGGGCGTCTTGGTTCTGTATCTATTCATACACCAAGCATGGTAATGAATTTAGTTCCACTTCGTCTCACTGTAACTCCAAATATAACTCTTGCGGAATTAATACAGCAAGTTTCTAAAGAAATCCGAGACGTACGTCGTCATCATAAATATCGTCATGAGGAATTAAGACGAGACTTGAAGTTACTAGGTGAAAATCAAAGGTTGTTTGGGCCGTTAGTGAATGTTATGCCTTTTGATTACGGACTTAACTTTGCTGGAAATCGTGGTATTACACATAATTTATCAGCAGGACCAGTCGATGATTTATCAATAAATGTATATAAACGTTTCGATGAAAATGAGTTAATGATTCATTTTGATGCAAATCCGGAAGTATATAGTGACACGGAACTAGCATTGCATAAAGAAAGATTTATGAATCTATTAGAATTAGTAGTAAATAATTACGAGAAAAACGAGTCGATTGGAAAAATAAACATTACTCTTCCTGAAGAAAATCATAAAGTTTTATTGGAATGGAATGAAACTAAGGAAGCTGAAGGGCTAATCAATCTACCTTTATTATTTGAAAAACAAGTACAAAAAACTCCAAATAAAATAGCGGTTACTTGTAACGGAATAAAACTTACGTATAAAGAGCTAAATGAAAGAGCGAATGAACTAGCCCACTATTTAACAGAAGAAGGAATACAAGCAAATCAGTTTGTAGCCTTAGTATTTCCAAGGTCAATAGAAATGGTAATTAGTATGCTTGCAGTTCTAAAGGCTGGTGCAGCGTATTTACCGATAGATCCAGAATACCCAGCAGAGCGAATTCATTATATAGTAAATGATGCAAAACCAGTTTGTATCATAACACATTCATCCGTTTCGTCTGCTTTCGTTATAGAAAATGATAGTAAAAAAATCGTATTAGATAGTGAAGAAATGAAAATAGCGTTAAAAACATATTCTCATATGAATATACCATTTAAAAATGATGGATCACTTTTAAACCCAGCTTATACAATTTACACTTCAGGATCAACAGGGAAGCCAAAAGGTGTAATTGTTCCTATGAAAGGTTTAAGTAACTTCTTATTAGCTATGCAAGATATGTTTTCATTAAATGAAAAAGATCATTTATTGGCAGTTACAACGTTTGCGTTTGATATTTCTGCTCTAGAAATTTATCTACCTCTTATTAGTGGTGCAAGTTTAACAATTGCACAAAAAGAGGTAATTCAAGAACCTTCTTGGTTAACAACACTTTTACAAGAAGAAAGAGCAACAATTATGCAAGCTACACCGACGTTATGGCAGGCGTTAGTAACTGAATATCCAGAGAGGCTACAAGGGCTAACTGTGCTCGTTGGTGGCGAAGCTCTTCCAGCACAGTTAGCAAATAAATTAAAAGAATTAGGTTGCTCTATTACAAACTTATATGGACCGACTGAGACGACTATTTGGTCTACTTCCATGAACATTGATGAAAGTGAAAGTGGTATCCCTCCTATTGGAAAGCCAATTCGGAATACAGAAGTGTATGTATTGGATGCAGGGTTACAACCAGTTCCACCTGGAGTTATCGGTGAATTATATATTGCAGGGGAAGGACTTGCGAACGGATATTTAGGAAAACCTGAGTTAACGGTTGAACGATTTGTTGCAAATCCATATGGAAAACCGGGAGCGCGTATGTACCGCACAGGTGATCTTGTGAAATGGCGTAACGATGGTGTGCTAGAGTACATGAGTCGCGCAGATCATCAAATTAAAATTCGTGGTTTCCGAATTGAATTAGCTGAAATTGAAACGGTATTACAACGACATGAAAATGTTCAACAAGCGGTAGTAATGGTACGAGAAGATCATCCAAATGATAAACGAATCATCGCGTATATCGTTGCTGAAGAGACGGAAACGATTCATCTTTCAGAAATTCGCTCTTATGTTTCAGAAAGTTTAGCGAATTATATGGTACCATCGGCATTTGTTGTGCTAGAAGAATTACCATTAACACCAAATGGTAAGGTTGATAGAAAGAAATTACCTGCTCCTGATTTTAATGGAATGAACAATGAGAGAGTTGCTAGAAATCCGAAAGAAGAAATATTATGTGATTTATTTGCAGAAGTACTTGGTGTGTCGCGAATTAGCATTGATGATAATTTCTTTGAAATGGGTGGTCATTCGCTTCTTGCATCCCGTTTAATGGTAAGAATTCGTGAAACGTTAAGTGTGGAATTAGGAATCGGAAAACTATTTGAATCGCCAACTGTTGCTGAACTAGCGAAACAATTGGATCGAGCAAAAAGCGCAAGACCAGCTATTAAGAAAGGAAGTAGACCAAGTGAAGTTCCGCTTTCATTTGCACAGCGCAGGTTATGGTTCTTAAATTGCTTAGAAGGTCCAAGCCCTACTTATAATATTCCGTTAGTCATTCGTATGTCTGGAAAATTGAACGAAGAAGCTTTACAAGGTGCCTTTTATGATGTAGTTGAGAAACATGAAACACTTAGAACGATTTTTCCAAACGTATTAGGTAGTTCCTATCAGAAAATTTTAGATATGGAAAACTTAAATTTAGAAATGATTATAACAAAAACATGTAAAGATCAATTAGAAAGTGTACTTTCAGAGGCGGTAACATATAGCTTTAACCTCGATGTTGAGCCAGCAGTTCGTTTACAACTTTTTAAAGTAAGTGAAAACGAACATGTATTACTAATTCTTTTACATCATATTGTAGGAGATGGATGGTCATTACAACCGTTAACGAGAGACTTCACAGCGGCTTATAAAGCACGATGTCAAGGTGACAAAGTTCAGCTGGAGACACTTCCAGTACAATACGCAGACTATTCACTTTGGCAACAGCAACTACTAGGTGATGAAACGACACCAGAGAGTCTTATTTCAACACAATTAGATTTTTGGAAAGAAGAGCTAAAAGGTTTACCAGATCAAATGGAGTTACCTACAGATTATCAGCGTCCAATTGAAACGAGTTATCGCGGGGAAACAATTCATTTTCATATAGATGAAGGTATGCATAGTAGGTTAGTAGAGCTCGCTCGTAAAAATGGAGTTAGTTTGTTTATGGTATTGCAAGCGGGACTGAGTGCACTATTTACAAGATTAGGTGCTGGTACTGATATACCCATTGGCAGTCCGATTGCTGGAAGAAATGACGATGCGCTATCAAATATAGTTGGTTTATTTGTGAATACATTGGTGTTACGTACAAATACATCAGGAGATCCAAGTTTTAAAGAATTATTAAATAGAGTGAAGCAGGTAAACCTTGCAGCTTATGAAAATCAAGATGTTCCATTTGAACGACTTGTTGAAGTATTAAACCCAGTACGTACTCGAAATAGTCACCCGCTATTTCAAGTTATGTTAGCTTTCCAAAATACGCCAGAAGCAACGTTTGATGCTCCAGGTTTAGAAACAAGCCTTGAAATTCAAAGCGTTGGTTCTGCAAAATTTGATTTAACATTTGAAATTAGTGAGAGTAACGGAATTGATGGTACTCCAAACGGCTTATATGGTTTATTGGAGTTTAGTACTGATTTATATAAACGTGAAACGGTTCAAAAATTAGTAGAACGATTCATTCTGTTATTAGATGATGCAACGAGACATCCGGATCAATCAATTGGTAGATTAGAAATATTAACTTTAGTAGAGAAAAATACAGTGTTAGAAAAGTGGAATGGTGGTTTTCAAATTGTACCTGAAATGACATTGCCACAATTATTTGAAAAGCAGGCTCATGTAAGTCCAAATTCTATTGCTGTCGTCTTTGAAGATGAAAAGTTAACTTATGAAGAATTAAATAGAAAAGCGAATAAAATAGCTCGTTTGCTAATAGCGAAAGGAGTCGGTCCTGATCAACTCGTTGCTTTAGCAATGCCGAGATCTTTAAATATGGTTGTAAGTTTACTTGCGGTTCTTAAAGCAGGAGCAGGTTATCTTCCATTAGATCCGGATTACCCGTCAGATCGTATTTCATTTATGCTCCACGATGCGAAACCATCATGTGTTTTAACAAATTCAGATGTGGAAATTGAATGTGATGAGGAACTGAAAATTTTAGTTGATGATGTGAAAGTAATAAAAGAAATAGAGAAGTATAGTGAAGATAATATTGATGAAATGGAGCGCATGAAGCAGTTATCGCCTTCACACATTGCGTATGTTATTTATACGTCAGGCTCAACTGGTAGACCGAAAGGCGTTATGATACCTCATCAAAATGTAGTAAGACTTTTAGGAGCAACTGATCATTGGTTCCAGTTTGACGCGAACGATGTTTGGACGATGTTCCATTCATATGCTTTTGATTTCTCGGTTTGGGAAATTTGGGGACCTTTATTATATGGAGGGCGTTTAGTCGTAGTACCACATACTGTAAGTCGTTCGCCGAAAGAATTTTTACAACTTCTTGTTAAGGAAAAGGTTACTGTTTTAAATCAAACTCCATCAGCGTTCTATCAATTGATGCAAGCAGATCGTGAAAATGAAGAGATTGGTCAAAAATTATCTTTACGATATGTTGTTTTTGGAGGAGAAGCACTTGAGCTAAGTCGATTAGAAGATTGGTATAGTCGACATTCTCATAACGCACCAAAGCTTATTAATATGTACGGTATTACGGAGACGACAGTACATGTTAGTTATATTGAATTAGATGAAACAATCGTCTCTTTACGAGCAAATAGTTTAATTGGGTGCAGTATACCTGATCTTAAAGTGTATGTGTTAGACAACTATTTACAACCAGTGCCACCTGAAGTAGTTGGAGAAATGTATGTTGCAGGTGCAGGGCTTGCTCGTGGATATTTAGGAAGAGCAGGCTTAACTGCAGAACGGTTTATCGCAGATCCATTTGGTAAGCCAGGTACAAGAATGTATCGTACAGGAGACTTAGCACGCTGGCGTAAAGATGGGACGCTAGATTATATAGGACGTGCAGATCACCAAATAAAAATTCGTGGATTCCGAATTGAATTAGGGGAAATAGAAGCGGTAATAATGAAACACCCTAAAGTTGAACAAGTAGCCGTTATTGTACGAGAAGATCAACCAGGGGATAAACGATTAGTTTCTTATATCGTCGCATCAAATAATGAAATGATTGATACGAATGAAATGCGTCAGTTCGCTGGAGGTAGTTTACCAGATTACATGGTTCCATACGCTTTTGTTGTAGTAAATGAGTTGCCTTTAACTCCAAACGGTAAATTAGATAGAAAGGCATTGCCAGCTCCAGAATTTATAGCATCATCTTCTAGCCGTGGTCCAAGAACACCGCAAGAAGAAATGTTATGTGACTTGTTTACAGAAGTTTTAAGTGTGCCTCAAATTGGAATTGATGACGGATTCTTTGATCTTGGTGGCCATTCACTTCTTGCAGTGCAGCTTATGAGTCGCATTAAAGAAGCGCTTGGAGTGGAACTAAATATTGGGACTTTATTTGCAGCACCTACCGTTGCAGGATTAGCTGAAAGACTTGAAATGGGGAATGGTCAAAGTGCACTTGATGTGTTGCTTCCATTACGAGCAAGTGGAGACCAATTACCACTATTTTGTGTACACCCAGCAGGTGGATTAAGTTGGTGCTATGCAGGACTTATGAAATCTTTAGGAACAGATTATCCAATCTATGGTGTACAAGCACGTGGTATCGCTAAAAATGAAGAACTTCCAAAAAGTTTAGAGGAGATGGCGGCGGATTATTTAAAACACGTTCGTGAAGTACAGCCTCACGGACCATATCGTTTACTCGGTTGGTCGCTTGGAGGAAATGTTGTTCATGCAATGGCGGCACAACTACAAAATGAAGGGGAAGAAGTAGAATTACTCGTTATGCTGGATTCTTATCCTGGTCACTTCTTACCGAATACGGAAGCACCTACTGAAGAAGAAGCGTTAATCGCATTACTTGCTTTAGGTGGGTATGATCCAGATAACATGGATGGAAAACCACTTACTATGGAAAGTGCAGTTGAAATACTTCGTAAAGATGGAAGTGCATTAGCAAGTCTTGAAGAAGAGACGATTTTGAACTTGAAAGAAACATATGTAAATTCAGTAGGGTTGTTAGGGAGGTACGTACCGAAAGTTTATAACGGAGATATCTTATTCTTTAGATCTACTGTTATACCAGACTGGTTTGATCCTATTTCTCCAAATACGTGGCTCAATTATTTAGACGGGCAAATTGTGCAGCACGATATTGATTGTAGACATAAAGATTTATGTCAGCCAGGTCCGCTTACAGAAATTGGACAAGTATTAGCGAAATATTTGCAGAATAAGAAAGGGGTAAGTAGAGTATGACGAATCCATTTGAAAATGATAATTACACATATAAAGTATTAATAAATGAGGAGGGCCAGTATTCTCTCTGGCCTTCCTTTCTCGATGTACCTATTGGATGGAATGTCGTACATGAAGAAGCTAGCAGAGAAGTTTGTTTAGAATATGTTGAAGTTAACTGGAACGATTTAGAGCCGAAAAAAAATGAAATTAGCGAAGAAGTATTAGTAGGAAAACGATAATGAAAGTAAAAATAAATCCAAAAGTAGTTGTGAGCATCGTTTATATAACAGCGATGTTTATGGCTGCGATGGACGCAACGATTGTGAATGTAGCACTGCAAACGATAAGTAAAGAACTACAAGTACCTCCATCTGCAATGGGGACGGTTAATGTTGGGTATTTAGTTAGCTTAGCTGTTTTCCTTCCGATTTCTGGTTGGTTGGGAGATCGCTTTGGTACGAAAAGAGTATTTTTAATTGCTCTTTTCGTATTTACAACTGCATCAGCATTATGTGGAATTGCAAATGATATTACTTCATTGAATATTTTTCGTATCATTCAAGGTGCTGGTGGAGGACTTTTAACACCAGTAGGGATGGCGATGCTATTTCGTACATTTTCACCAGAGGAAAGACCGAAAATTTCTCGATTTATTGTACTTCCAATTGCCGTTGCACCAGCGATTGGACCAATTATTGGCGGTTTCTTTGTAGATCAAATGTCTTGGCGCTGGGCATTTTATATTAATTTACCGTTTGGAATCGTAGCGTTACTATTTGGTCTTCTATTTTTAACAGAGCATATTGAAAAATCGGCTGGTCGATTTGATTCTCTTGGCTTTATTCTTTCAGCACCAGGCTTTGCGATGCTCATCTATGCACTTAGTCAAGGGCCATCAAAAGGTTGGATTTCTCCAGAGATTATAAGTACTGGAATAGCTGGGACTGTATTCATTGCATTGTTTATACTTGTAGAACTTAAAGTAAAGCAACCAATGTTAGATTTACGTTTATTAAAAGAACCGGTCTTTAGAAAAATGAGTCTTATTTCATTATTTTCATCAGCTGGATTACTAGGAATGTTATTTGTTTTTCCACTTATGTATCAAAATGTGATAGGAGTTTCCGCGCTGGAATCGGGTCTTACGACATTCCCAGAGGCGATTGGATTAATGATTTCTTCACAGATTGTGCCATGGTCATATAAGAAATTAGGAGCTCGAAAGGTAATCTCGATTGGATTAATATGTACGGCGATTATCTTTGTTTTATTAAGTTTTGTAAATCACGATACGAATCCGTGGCAAATACGGGCATTATTGTTTGGCATAGGTATTTTTTTAGGTCAGTCTGTTGGAGCAGTTCAATTTTCTGCTTTTAACAATATCGCACCACCTTCTATGGGAAGAGCAACTACTATATTCAATGTGCAAAACCGACTAGGATCTGCAATAGGAGTTGCTGTTTTAGCTAGCATATTATCTGGATTTGGAAGTAATAACATACAGAATAATACACAGTCAGATTTCTTACCATATCAAGCGGCATTAATTGGTTCAGCAATATTTTTACTAGTAGCATTACTATTCTCTTTACGTATTTCTGATAAAGAGGTAATGTCAAAGAAGAAAGAAAAAACATTATCTGTATCAAAAAAAGAGAAAGCACTTGTCAATGAATAACAATATACGTATGCTTTTTTAATGAAAATTGATATTCGTTGAATAAAGGAGAGTTTACATGATAGAAAGTAAAGTTGTAGATTCTATACCAACTTTGAATGAGAATGAATGTCAAATATGGTGGGGAAGAATTTCAGATTTACAATCATGGCATTACAATTTGTTAAATGATGTAGAGAGAGAAAAAGCAAATTCCTATCATCATTCGGCAGATCGTGCCCGTTGTATAATAGGTTGCGTAATTAGTAGATTAGTTCTTGGAAAGATACTTTCTATGTCGCCAGTTCAAGTACCGATTGACCGAATGTGCCCAGTATGCAAGTTACAACACGGTAGACCACAATTACCAGAAGGGATGCCGCAATTATCAGTTTCACATTCAGGTGATTGGGTAGTCGTTGCATTTACAAAATCTGCACCTGTTGGTGTTGATGTTGAACAAATGAATCCAAATGTAGATGTTATGAAAATGGCTGAGGGTGTATTAACAGACATTGAAATAGCAGAAGTTATGAAATTACCAGATAAACAGAAACTAGAAGGGTTTTTAACATATTGGACTCGTAAAGAAGCAGTATTGAAGGCGACAGGCGAAGGACTATTGATTCCACCAGTACATATAACAGTATCAGCTCCGAATGATCCTCCAAAATTGTTAATTTTTAAGGACAGGCAAGAGTTAGCAGAAAATACAATGATGGAAGATGTAAGGCCTAGTTTAGATTATATGGCTTCCATTGCAATATTTAGTAAAGAAGTGACTGAAATTACGCAGTTAGACGCGGTAGCGCTTTTAAATCTTAAATAAAATATTTTATAGAAGAGGTGTTCCTCATGTTAGTAGCGGAAAATAGAAAAAGCGAATTAACTTATAATGTACAAGCAATTAAAAACATTTTATTTTCTGGAGATACATCATCTATTCATGCTTTAGAAAAGCTTTTGAATGATACAGTTCAGTTTGATGTTCTCGAACAAGAGGTACTTGATAGACAGTACATTCCGAAAGAAGCAAAGAATTTCTTTGATAAAAACGGAACATTTCTTTACCGCGTATCAAATGTTAGTTATAAAGGTAAGGTATTATCTGAAAATCTGATTTTTGCAGATACCTCATTTTTACCAGATACTATAAAGCAAGAATTAGAGGATGGAAATATTCCAGTTGAAAAACTTATAGAAAAAATGGAAGTAAGAAGGAACGTATTATACGAAGGATATCAGCCATCTGGAAATATTATCGAATTGTTTGACGGATGTTCAGTAGCAGCGAATGTTTATCCGACTAGAAAATATCAGATTGTAAGTAACTGCAAATGTATATTTTATATTTGTGAAGTATATCATGCTGAGAATATTAAGGAATTGCTTAAATAACATAAGAAACCAGCCTTTTTATAGGCTGGTTTCTTATGTTATTTTACAGCTTCTTTTAACTCTTTACCTGCTTTAAATGCTGGAACTTTACCAGCAGCAATTTGAATTTCTTCTCCAGTTTGTGGATTACGACCTGTACGAGCAGATCTTTCACGCACTTCAAAAGTTCCGAAGCCAATCAATTGAACTTTATCACCAGATTGTAATGCATTAGCAATTGTGTCAAATACGGATTGTACAGCTGCAGAAGCATCCTTTTGTGAAATATCAGCCGATTGTGCCACATTTTTAATTAATTCTGTTTTGTTCATGTTTTCACCTCATAAAAAAATTTTTAGAATGAATGTTTTAGTATAATGGATAGTAAAGATAAAGCTATCTCTATGGTTTGAAAGAATGCTATATAGTTATGTTAATTTCGTTGCAAGAGACTGAATCCCTGCTAATAATTAGGGATTAATTAAGAATTGATGTATATAAAAAGCAATAGTCTGAAGATGAGGGGGAATATACAAATGATTTTTCGTGAAAAAAATGAGAAAGAGAGTATATTAATTCGTCAACATGATCATGGTTTTTTAGCTGGAGAGATTGCAAGGCATATAAAAGAAGATTTTTTTGAAAATAAAACATACTTAAAAGAGACAATTGAAGCAATATATGAGCATGATAGAGGATGGATAGAGCTTGATAAAGTACCAATTTTGAATGATGCTAAAAATATTCCATATACATTTATGGATTGTCCCAGTTCATTACGCTTTGTTTTTTATACGATTGGTTTGAACGAAATTGAAGATTCTAATCCATATGGGGCGTTACTTTGTAGTAAACACTTTTTATCATTTCCACTAAATGAGGAAGATGAAGAAATGATGTCTTTTTATAAACATGAATTGGAGCGACAAAAAAGAATATTGAAAACGTTAACAAAAGAACAATATGCGATGTTCGATAAACATTATAGATTATTAAAGTTTTGTGATGAACTTTCATTATATGTATGTATGAATAAACCTGGTGTTAAGAAAGAAAATGAAATTGATTTATTTAAAAGCGGTTTGGAAGGAACTGAGATTTTTAATGAGAAAGACAATAAACCACTACAAGCTGAATGGGTCGATGAAGAAACGATACGAATTGGACCATGTCCATTTAAAGCGGAATTTGAGACATATGTAGAATATAAAACTATAAATAATTATTCAATTAAAGAAAAAGGAATCGTAAAAGCTGATAAAGATTCAGACGTTAAGAAGCAAAAAATATGTTTCATACAATAAAGAAATGATTAAGACTGAAAGATTACATATTTAAACGAAGTGGTGTATTGTGAGTAACATAGTTTGGTAGAAGCCGAGACTTTGTTATAAAAGTCTCGGCTTCTGTTTTAGTCTTAGTATTTCTTAAGAAGCTTTATTTTCTTGTAATTGCTTAGCGTATTGTACAGCCTTATATGCATTGACTCTACCGTTCTTCCAGTACGTACCTGTACCACTAATTTTATCAGAAGTTGACTCAATAATTTGGCGGATTTGTGTATTGCTATACCCTTGATTTGCTAAAAGAGCAGCGACTCCTGCAACGTGAGGTGTTGCCATAGATGTCCCACTTAATGATTGATACGTGCTTCCTTTATATGTGGAATATATATTTGAACCTGGAGCTGCAACATCTACCCAGCTACCATAAGTAGAAAATGAAGATTTTTTATCTGATTGATCTGTAGAAGCAACTGCAATCACTTCGCTGTAATAAGCAGGGTAATTAGCTTTTGTATTTCCAGCATTTCCAGCAGCTGCAACAATAACAGAGCCTTTATTCCATGCATATTGAACGGCTTGTTGTAAAGCAGTCCCCCCATTTGGAGCGCCTAAGCTTAAACTAATTACTTTTGCACCTGAATCAGCAGCTTCTCTAATACCTTGCGCTACAGCATCAAGAGTACCACTTCCTTGATTATCTAATACACGGACAGCATAAATTGAAGTCTGCGGGGCAACACCAGCAATTCCGACACTATTATTCGTAAGTGCTCCAGTAATTCCAGCGCAATGTGTACCATGACCATTACCATCATCAGATGTATTGTCGTTATCAACATAATCATGTCCGTAAATCACTTTAGAAGCTAGATCAGGGTGTGAACCTTGAACTCCTGTATCAATAATAGCTACTTTTACACCAGGATCACTTCGTTGACTATCCCAGGCTTGTGGAGCTTGAATCTTTTGTAATCCATATTGACTATTAAAATACGGATCGTTCGGAGTCCAAAAGGCATGAACGTAATAGTTAGGCTCCGCATATTCCACATCTGGATTATTTTTATAACTCTTTATTTTTTCTTTTACAGTACCTTTTGAAAATTGAACGACTTCAAAACCTAATTTATCATCTTTAGATAAAACATTAGCACCGACAGATTTGTGAAAAGATTGCACATTACTTAAAGATGCATTTTGTTTGAACTTAACGATTAATTGGTTAGGGACGTAATCAGTAGATGATGTTTCAGCACTTGAAGTATTTGTGTTAAAGAAGAAACCACCGATAATAAAAGATAAAACAGATAGGAAAACAATGATTTTGTTTTTCAAAAGATTTTTCCTCCCTTTTCTTGGATGAGTTTTTCAGTGACGCTTTAATGTCGCATTCCTTTTCAACTATATAGTTAGACCATACGATTTATGACATTTATGTGAAAAACTTTTAGTGGAATAAAAAGGGGGGAAGATTGATATAAATATATTTTTAATGATATGGATTGAGTAAGAGAACGAAAAAAGAAATGCTCATTATGTATGAGTCATTCCTTTTTTCATAAATTAACTTATCTGTTTGGTATTACTTTCTTTAAATTTCTCTGCCTGTAAAAACCGGTTTGTTTCAGCAACAACAATACCACTTAATCCAATTAGACCAATTAAGTTTGGAATCGCCATAAGTCCATTTGCAATATCAGCAAAAGTCCATACGATGCCTAGCTTTAAATTAGCACCAATCACAATTATCACGATAAAGATTGCTTTATAATATCGAACAGCACCTTCTCCAAATAAATAAGCCACGCATTTCTCTCCATAATACGACCAGCCTAAAATAGTAGAGTAGGCGAATAAAATAATTGCGATACCAAGAATCATACTACCAGCAGTACCGAATACCGATTGGAATGCTAGTGTTGTAGCTTCAACACCTGTCTTTCCTGATTTCCAAGCACCGGTTGTAATTAGTACAAGTCCTGTAATTGTACCTACGATAAATGTATCGAGAAAAGTACCAGTCATAGAAACTAAAGCTTGTTTTGCAGGTGAATCAGTTTTTGCAGCGGCGGCCGCAATTGGTGCGCTTCCTAAACCAGCTTCGTTCGCAAATACGCCACGTGCCATTCCGATTTGAATAGCAGATGCAACTGTTGCACCAATAAAACCACCAGCAGCTGCAGTACCTTGAAATGCACCAGAAAAGATGAGTGAAAATGCCTCAGGGATTTGATCATAATGATAGAAAATAATAATAAGACCAGCAATGATATAAAAGAAAGCTTTAATAGGAACGATATATCCCGTCACTTTCCCTATTTTTTTTACACCGCCTAAAATAACAATTGCGATTAAAAATGACATTAATATACCAGTTAAAGCAGGGGGAAAAGAGAAATTAATTCGCATTGCCTCTGCAACTGAGTTAGATTGCACCATATTTCCGATACCGAAAGAAGCAGTTGTACCGAATATGGCGAATAAAACAGCAAGCCATTTCTTGCCTAAACCACGTTCTAAATAATACATCGGTCCACCTGAGTATTCACCATTTTCGCTAATAACACGGTATTTCACCGCAAGGATTGCTTCAGCATACTTTGTTGCCATTCCGAATAAAGCAGTAATCCACATCCAAAAAATTGCACCAGGACCTCCGATTGTAACAGCGGTTGCGACACCGGCTATATTTCCCATACCAATTGTTGCAGCCATAGCTGTCATGAGTGCTTGGAAGTGACTAATATCTCCAGATGAAGATGTTTCTTCTGATTTTTTAAATGCTAATTTGTGAGCGTATAATAGTTTACTAAACTGTAAACCTTTTAAACGCACTGTGAGAATGATTCCAGTTCCAACGAGTAGCAACAAAGTTGGTAACCCCCACACATAGTGATTCATTTGTTCTAACACTGTACTTACTGTCTCCATCTTTATTCTCCTTTTTTAGAAAAAATAAAAACCACTTCAAGTAAATGAAATGGTCTCTGGAGAAACAAGGGATAGAAAAATAAACCGATACAAATCGGCATTTTCTTTCGCTTGTCTCTGTCCTTTTACCTGAGAGATTATCCGCTAAAGTAGCGGATTTGCTCCTTCGGTGCTCGTTTTCCTCCGCGCTATATAAAGGCGAGAGGGAGTCTCTCCAGAGATTCGTCCCCATGCAGTTCTACTTGTAGCCAAGACCTGAGAGTTTCAAAGTTGGTTTAACAACTTCTTGCCCCGTCGGTAGATCAATAGATCTTCTCCTGAATGGTTCATCCGAATTATAAAATTAATAACTTAAACACATTGATTGTAAATCAATAAAAATATTATAGACAGACAACATGTGAATTGCAAACATTTTTTTGTTTTAAAATAGTAAATAGTTTTATTTTTTAGAAAGTCCTAATTTATCTTCAACTTCATTTAAAGTAGATAAAGCTATGACAATATGTTGATCCGCAAGTCCTAAAGCATGTTTAGTATTTTCAATTATTTCATTGGCTGGAGTAGAGTTATTAGCTCCGTCTATAATCAAATCGGCTGCATTTTTCATGAAGTTTGATGCAGCTTTAAACTCAGTTGTGAAGTAGATTAGTTGTTCTTGTATATGTATATCTGTTATGTTTTCTTCAATTTTCATCGTGTCTATTTCTTTCATAATTGTTTCATATTGCTTGGAAACAGCATTCATTGTAACTAATAGTTTATTTCTCTCTACTGAATCTCCGTAAGTGTTAATCTCTTCCCAGGCAGGCAACCAATCTTTTTCGATGATGTCATTATAATTTGTAGTTAACTCACCAATTTTTGGCCGTAATTTGGTTTTGAAAGTTTTAGTATCAATTGTTTCTACAGTTATTTTTCCGTTGTTACTTTTATCTTTAGTTACGTAGAAAATCGAACCAGAAATGATAAAAACTGAAATAATAACCGTCCATTTAGTAAAAAGTGATTTTTTCAATGTGTGATGCCTCCAAAATTTTAAAAACTTATAATTATAATATATAACAATAATGTTATTATAGGTAGAGAAAATAAACTAGAGTTGATTTGAATTACGATTTTACAATTGAAATAATTAAAATGTAGAAGAGAAAATGCTGGGAAAGAGGAGTTTTAAGTTATGAATTCTAAATTATTCGAATTATAATTATAAAGTGCGAATACAAAAGAATATTTTATGTAGAAATGAGTTGATAATTTGCCAAGTATAAAGAAAATAGGGCGTTTTTGTCCTACAGATGATGAAGGATATATTATAAATGATGCACATCTTGATAAAATTCAACCTATTTTTAAGGAGGTAATACAAGAAATAAAAAATACTTGTCGTGAAATGTTACAGGATGATTTGCACAGTGTTTATATAAGGGGTTCAATTCCAAGAGGGATTGGAATTGAAGGGATTGCAGATATAGATGTGATTATATTAATGCGAAAGGATCCTAAATTAATAGACTTAAGCTGGCGAAAAAAGCTAGAAGTTCAAAGTTTACAGCAGTTTAATTGTATATCAGGAGTGGAGTTAAGTTTTTACAGTGAAAAAGAAGTAATAAATTCCAATAGTTTTTCTTTTATAAGCTTTATGATACAGACACATGGTGTATGCATATTTGGTGAAGACGTAAAATTGTCTTTACCTAAATATAAAGTAAGTCAGGAATTAGCCTATGAACACCTTATTCAATTGCGGAAGCAAATTGGACAAGCGCGCAATGAGTTAATTCATAATAAAGGCGTGGATGATATAGAGGATTGTTGTCGTTGGATTATGAAGATAATACTCAGATCAGGTCTAGCATTAACAATTGATAGAGAAGGGCTTTACTCCAGAGACTTATATCCCGCATATGAGTTATTTAGTAGGCATTTTCCCGAACAAGAAAAAAATATGAGAAAGGCACTACAATATGTAATCGAGCCGATAAATGATATAAATGAAATTTTATTATTTTTAGATACGTTTGGTGAATGGCTGATAGAAAGAGCAGAGGGGGATTCTGGTATTGTATAATATTGTTATGTAAACAGTTATTTTAAAATAAAGTATAAGGGGCGAGGGCTTTGAATTTTTATATTGTAGATGTCTTTTCACAGGGTAAGTATTCAGGTAATCAACTTGCAGTATTTACGGAAGGTCATCAAATTTCGAGTGAGGAAATGTAATCAATAGCAAAAGAAATGAATTTTGCAGAAACAACTTTTATCATATCTGATAAGAAAAGGTGGGTATGATGTGCGTATATTTACACCTAATGAGGAAATTCCCTATGCGGGACATCCAGCTTTAGGAACTGCTTTTGTATTACGAAAGGAAATTTTTCAACATACTACAATGAAAAATGTTAAATTACATTTTCAGGGTGTAACTGCTGAAGTAAAATTTCATGATGGCGATAGTGTGTTATGGATGAATCAAAATAAACCTAATTTTGGAACGGAAATTGATAGGGAAATGATAGCTAACGTACTAAACATTGATGTTTCTAATATAGAGAGTCGATATCCAGTACAAGAGGTATCTACTGGTGTACCAGTAATTATTGTACCGTTAAAAACGTTAGCGGCAGTAAAAGCGGTAAATATAAATAAAGAAAAGTATTATCATTTAATAGAGAACCTATCAGCGAAAGGAGTCATGGTATTTACTTCTGAAACTTATGAAGAAATGAATGATCTTAATGTTCGTGATTTTGCAGGTTACTATGGTATACCAGAAGATGCAGCGACCGGAAGCTCGAATGGTTGTTTGGCAGCGTATCTTCTAAAATATCGTTATTTTGGGACAGACAAAATAAATATGCGTGTTGAACAAGGATATGAGATAAAAAGGTCTTCTTTAATACATATACGAGCTGAAGAAGTAGAGAGTGAAATTAATGTACGTGTAGGTGGAAAAGTAGAAAGTATTGCAAATGGGAAATGGGATGTAAGATAAGGGGGAATTGGAAATGTTACTTAAAACAATATACTGTAAGGTGGAAGAAGAGAAAAAAGAATTGTTTTCAGACGCACAAGAAAAATGGCGTGACTTACAACATGTAGATGGCTTTCATGGGCAATTTGGTGGGTGGAATGAAGATGAGGCGTGTGTATATACTTTATGGAAGGATAGAAGTGCATATCAATCATTTATGAATGGTGCCCACGATACAATTTATTTAAATAGTAATCAAAAAGATACGTTACTTTCATGTGAAATTGAACTATTTCAAACGTTGTATGATATAACTGATACGCCTTTGAAAGATGTTATTATACAAGGATCTTTTGTAAGAGTTGCAATATGTGATGTAAAGGAAGAAAAAGAAAAGCAATTCTTACATAAGCAAGAAATAATTTGGAATAAAGGGATGGAAAAAGCAAAAGGGATGTTAGGTGGAGTAGTTGGGAAGTCTTTAAAAAATGAAAATCGTTACATAGTGTTAACTTATTGGAAAGATGAAATGGGACATCAAAATTATATGGAAGATATTTTTCCCGAGTTATATAAATCAGCTAATATTCATGAAGATATAGAAGAGATAAAAGGAAAACAAGCTGTATGTAAGGAAGAATGGCTTGTATATTAAATGTGCAAAAAGTGCATAAATGAATGTATAATAAAGATATTTTCTTGTGAACAAAAAATTAATAGAAGACGTCATATACCCTTTCATGTTAATATATTTAAGTTAAAATAGGAGGCTTACCCTTTTGTATTGTACGGTAGAAGCAGTGTGAGCTTGAAATTTTTTATGAAAAGGATGTGCCTAACTTGCGTATCAATAAATTTATTAGTGAAGCTGGAAAAGCGTCTCGACGTGGAGCAGATAAGTTAATTAACGAGAGAAGAGTAATTATTAACGGTAAGGTTGCAAAAATTGGTGACCAAGTAAATCCAGGTGATGACGTACGAGTAAATGGAGAGCAACTTCGTATTGCTCGA
Organism: Bacillus sp. NPDC094077; assembly: GCF_050279465.1. Taxonomy (NCBI): domain Bacteria; kingdom Bacillati; phylum Bacillota; class Bacilli; order Caryophanales; family Bacillaceae; genus Bacillus; species Bacillus sp. NPDC094077. The sequence continues at coordinate 101,591 of NZ_JBNNUF010000002.1, forward strand.
GACCATGTGTATATCGCTTTAAATAAACCAGTAGGTATTACATGTACAAGTGAAAAAGCAGTTAAAGGTAATATTATCGATTTAGTGAATCATCCATTACGAATTAGTCACATTGGACGTCTCGATAAAGACTCAGATGGTTTAATTTTGTTAACGAATGATGGCGATATCGTTAATGAGATTTTACGTGCTGAAAATAAACATGAGAAAGAATATATCGTTTCAGTAGATAAGCCGATTACACCTGATTTTTTAGAGAAAATGGCAGCGGGAGTTAAAATTTTAGGTACAAAAACGCTTCCTTGTGAGATTACACAGTTATCAAAATATGAGTTCAAAATTATTTTAACACAAGGGTTGAATCGCCAAATTCGCCGTATGTGTGAAGCTTTAGGTTATCAAGTATACACGTTAAAACGTACGAGAATTATGAATATTGAGTTGAATAATTTACCGGTTGGACAGTGGAGAGATTTAACGAAAAAAGAGAAAAAACGCCTATTTTCAGACTTAAATTACGAACCACAAGATTGGTAAAATTGAGAAGTGAAACCAAAAATTTTCTGGTTTCACTTTTTTAAATTAAATAAATAATAATTTTTAACACTTGCAAAAATAAAATGAATAAGATATAGTAAATAACAATTAATGGATGTAATTATAAAAGCAAAGAAAAGGACACGAGTTATTTTAATCGGTTATACAGAGAAGGAAGGAAAGCTGAGAACTTCCTAACGCAGAAAAATAACTTACCACCTTAGAGCTGCACTGGGGAAATTAAGTATCTAGTGCCGTGTAAGCGACGTTATCGCAAAAGAAGCCATCGTCTTTTTCTGATGGGAATCTGGGTGGAACCACGAATATAAGCATATTCGTCCCTAAATTTTAGGGATGAATATGCTTTTTTGCATTCAATTTCATAATAAGCGAAGAAAAGGACACGAGTTATTTTAACCGGTTATACAGAGAAGGAAGGAAAGCTGAGAACTTCCTAACGCAGAAAAATAACTTACCACCTTAGAGCTGCACTGGGGAAATTAAGTATCTAGTGCCGTGTAAACGACGTTACCGTAAAAGAAGCCATTGTATTTTTACGATGGGAATCTGGGTGGAACCACGGGTAAAAGCACGCTCGTCCCTATATTAGGGATGAGTGTGCTTTTTATTATGAAATGGAGAGATGAAAAATGAAAGAACAGATGATTGAAATTAAATTTCTAGATGGTAATGTAAAAGAGTTTTCAAGGGGAATTACTTTAGAAGAAATTGCTGGATCAATTAGCAGTAGCCTAAAAAAGAAAGCAGTTGCAGGAAAAGTAAACAATCAACTTTTTGATTTAAGCCGAAACATTGAAGAGAATGCGGAAGTAGAAATTATTACTATTGATTCAAATGAAGGTGTAGAAATTGCAAGACATTCTGCTGCGCATATTTTAGCGCAAGCTATAAAACGAATGTATGGTGATATAAACCTTGGTGTAGGGCCAGTTATTGAAAATGGTTTTTATTATGATATGGATCTTCCAAGTAGTGTAAACGTAGAAGATTTACCGAAAATCGAAAAAGAAATGAAAAAGATTATAAATGAAAATGTAAAGATAGAACGAGTTGAAGTCCCTCGAGAAGAAGCAGCAAAACTGTTTCAAGAAATGAACGATCACTTGAAATTAGAACTTTTAGAAGCAATTCCTAATGAGGAAAGTGTAACACTATATAAACAAGGTGAATTTGTAGATTTATGTAGAGGACCACATTTACCGTCAACAGGTTATTTGAAAGCCTTCCAATTAACTCACGTTTCAGGTGCATATTGGCGAGGGGATAGTAATAATCAAGTGCTTCAGCGTATATATGGTGTTGCATTCTCTTCTCAAAAAGAATTAGAAGAGTATTTACATTTTGTTGAAGAAGCAGCAAAAAGAAACCACCGTAAGTTAGGTAATGAACTTGAGTTATTTATGTTTTCTGAAGAGGCTCCGGGAATGCCATTTTATTTACCGAAAGGCCAAATTATTCGGAATGAATTAGAAGCATTTTTAAGAGAAATTCAAAAAGAATACAATTATCAAGAAGTACGCACTCCATTCATGATGAATCAAGAAGTGTGGGAGAGATCAGGGCACTGGGGGCATTATAAAGATAATATGTATTTCTCAGAAGTAGATCATAAAAGTTTTGCATTAAAACCGATGAACTGTCCAGGGCATATGCTTATGTTTAAAAATAAATTGCATTCTTATCGTGAATTACCAATTCGCATGTGTGAGTTTGGTCAAGTGCATCGACATGAATTTAGTGGAGCTTTAAACGGGTTATTAAGAGTTCGTACTTTCTGCCAAGATGATGCTCATTTATTTGTAACACCAGAACAAATTGAAGATGAAATTAAATCAGTAATGGCGCAAATTGACTACGTATATAAAACTTTTGGATTCGAATATGAAGTAGAGCTGTCTACTCGTCCAGAAGATTCAATGGGTGATGATAAATTATGGGAGCAAGCAGAAGCGGCATTAGAAAATGTATTACAATCGTTAAACTATAAATATAGACTAAATGAAGGTGACGGTGCATTTTACGGACCGAAAATTGATTTCCATATTAAAGATGCTTTAAATAGAAGTCATCAGTGCGGAACAATCCAGCTCGACTTCCAAATGCCAGAGAAATTTGATTTAAATTATATAGATGAGAATAATGAAAAGAAAAGACCAGTTGTCATTCACCGAGCAGTTTTAGGATCTTTAGATCGCTTCTTAGCAATATTAATTGAGCACTTTGGAGGTGCATTCCCGGCATGGGTTTCACCAGTTCAAGTGAAAATAATTCCAGTTTCAAATGCAGTGCACGTACAATACGCAGATCAGGTTGCAGACAAATTAGCACAAGCTGGAATTCGTGTTGAACGAGATATGCGAGATGAAAAGTTAGGATATAAAATAAGGGAAGCACAAATGCAAAAGGTTCCCTATGTTCTTGTTATTGGGGATAAGGAAATGGAAAACGGTGCTGTAAATGTACGTAAATATGGAGAAGAGAAGTCAGAAGTTGCTAAACTAGATGTATTTGTGGCAAGTATTGAAGAGGAAATAAAGAATAGAAAATATTGATTGTAAAGAAAACACACCATTAAAAATTGGTGTGTTTTCTTTTTTACCTTACAAAAATGTAAGGTAAATGTAAGAGAAATCGAATGAACGAGTTTTAGAAAAGTGAGAATATGAAGTAGGAAAAAGGTTCATGTTACTTGTGAATCTCTTTCCGTTTGAAAAATTAAAAAATTCTTAAGGGTTTACATGAGAAAAAGATAAGAATTATATGAAAAAATAATACTATACAAAAGGGATGGAGTGAAAGCGATGTCAACAAATGTAGTTACTGTAGAGAGTGTAGAAAAAACGTACGGAAAAAGGAATGAGAATCAGTCGAAAGCTTTAAGGGGTGTATCATTAAGTATTAAAGAAGGAGAGTTTGTCGGGATTATGGGTCCTTCTGGATCTGGAAAAACGACATTACTTAATGTGATTAGTACACTTGATCAAGCGACAGGCGGAAGTGTGACAATAGCTGGAACAAATATTACTTCTATGAAGGGGAATGCGTTATCTGATTTTCGTTCTCAAAAATTAGGGTTCATTTTTCAAGATTTTAACTTACTAGAAAACTTATCAATTTATGAAAACATAGCTTTGCCACTTTCTTTGCAAGGCGTACCTTCAAGTGAGATTACTGGAAAGGTAAATGAGGTTGCCAAGAAATTAGGGATTACTGAAATTTTAACAAAATATCCGACTGCTGTTTCTGGTGGACAAAAACAAAGAACAGCGGCGGCACGTGCTTTAGTACATAATCCGGCAATCGTATTAGCAGATGAACCGACAGGGGCACTTGATAGTAAAAACGCAAAGAGCTTATTAGAAGCGATGCAAGATTTACATGAAAATCACAATGTAAGTATTTTGATGGTTACACATGATGCATTTAGTGCGAGTTATTGTGAGCGTATTTTATTTATTCAAGATGGTCTTCTTTATAAAGAATTAAAGCGTCAAGGAACGAGAGAAAATTTCTATCAAGATATTTTAGGTGTGCTTGCTCATATGGGCTCAGCTGCTGAGTCTAAGTAGGGGGAGCGAAACTATGTTATTCAAATTATCACGTCATAGTATGAAAAAAATGTTAAAGGATTATATGGTTTTACTTATTGGTTTAGTTATTAGTATTAGTATTTTCTACATGTTCCAAACGATGGCGATGAATAGCGAATTTACAAAAGATAATAGCCTCATTAGTAGTATTAGACTCGTTTTTTGGGTTGGTGCCATATTACTATCGTTCATTACTGTATTCTATATTATATATGCCAATTCTTTTTTACTTACATTAAGAAGAAAAGAACTTGGTATGTACATGATGCTTGGAGCGAAAAAGAAAAAAGTAGCACAGTTATTATTTATTGAAACATTCGGTATGGGTATTGTCAGTATTATTATCGGGATTTTAGTAGGAATGGTACTAGCTAGTGTAGCAGGTAATTTTTTAATGAATGGCATGGAAATTTCAGCAAAAGGTAATTATGCATCTGTATACACACCAGCTATTTTAGTTACATCTATTTTCTTTTTAATACTATTTTTTATTACTGGTTTAATGAATAGTATTCGATTATTACGTAAAACAGAATTAGAGTTAATTCGTGAAGATGAAACACTAGATGAAGTGAAGAAAAGTAAAACTCGCATTATTATAATGACAGTACTTGGTGTATTGCTAGTAAGTATAGGATACTATTTTATGATAAATGTAAAAATATTTGCTGAAATCGGTTTTATAATAGCGACAATCGTTACAACACTTGGAACATACTTTATTTTTAGTTCATTGCTCCCATTTTTTGTGATGAAAATTAAAGGGAATAAAAAACGAAATGAAACAGGCTTAAATAGTTTTACATATGCACAGCTACGCTTTCGAGTAAATAGTTTATCAAGAGTACTAGGCACGGTAGCGATGTTAATTGCATTAGGTGCAGGTGCAATGACAGCAGGTATGGCGTTTCAAAAAAATGTCGGTATTATGACAGACTTCTCACGTGTATATGATGTCGTAATTCATGATCCAAATGAACAAGATAAAGCGGCATTAAAAGAAATGAATATTGTAGAAGAAGGAAAATATAAGTATAAAGTTGATGGAGAAGCGGTTTATTATTTACGTGACGATTTAACTGCGAAACCGCCACTTGTTTCTGATCATTTTGATACAAAGACTTTAAAAGAGCCTGCTCGTAAACGTGTGGCTGAACCTTTAACTGAACCTGTATATTCTGCTTTGGAGGCTCCCGAAGTGGCGAATAAGTTTCCTCGTATGCCAAAGGATTGGGAAGATGCGGTTGTAAGAGAAATACAAATTACACATAATCAATTTAACGGAAAACCTGTAAGAATTGCTGATGAAGAGCATTATAAAGGAATTCAAGGAACAGAACATACTGTAACATTAGCAAAAGTAGATGATATGAAAAAATATAAACCATTATTGATCGAAATAGATAAGAGACAAAAAGAACTAATTGAAAAAGCAACAGGTGCAAAAGTAGAATTATATACAAAAATGACAATTTATCAGTTTATGAACAGTTTCATGAGCGGGACAATGTTTATGGGATTCTTCCTTGGAATTGCGTTTTTAGCAATGATGGCAAGTTCCCTTATGTTTAAAATATTAACAGGCGCTTCTCGTGATGTACGCCGTTATGAAATGTTACGAAAAATCGGTGTGAGACGCAGTATGTTAACAAAAAGTATATATAAAGAAATTTCATATTTATTTATCTTCCCAGCGATCATTGGAATTTCCCACGTTTTAGTAGGGCTTAACTTATTCAGTTTCATATTAGTTGACCCATTTGTAAAGGTGTGGATGCCAATAGGAATCTTCTTAGTCATTTATTTCATCTATTACTGGATAACTGTTCAATTGTATAAAGGTATGGTAATGCCGAAAGAAGAAGTAGCGAAATAGTTTAAGAACAGAGTCCTTGTTATGAAAACAAGGGCTTTTTCTTAAGCTTGTAATGAATCGAGAAGGAAAATGTTGGATAATGGTCGAAAGATATAATGCAACTTCCGAGAAATGACGGAAATCGATATGTTTTGTCGAGAGAGGAGTTATTTTGTTAAAAGGTATAGGTCCTATACATGAGTTTAATTTCTGAATATTCATTTAAACAAAAGGGGTAATAGTTATGTTCATTCGAATTGGTAAGTGGTGTGGAATTACATGTTTACAATTATTTACGGCACTTATTTGTATCCTTTTTTTAGGTGCACTTCCGCGTTTATTTAAAGGACTGCAATTGGATTTAATCGGTTTTTGGAACACAGTTGTGTTTCTTGGAGAGAAGTTACTACAACCGGGTGAGATTACATATGGATTTCGGGACTCAAGAAAATTATTTCCACAAATATGGATTCATTATGTAGAGACAATGTCTGTATTTATTTCGGCATTTATACTATCTTTACTCATTGCGTATCTTATCGTCGTGTGGGTATTACAGCGCTCTCAATCAAAGCAACGTATGTGGAATGGGATTTTCGTCGCACTTGAAAGTATTCCGGACATTTTATTAATTTTACTATCTCAACTTCTAGTAGTAATTATCTTTCAAAAAACAGGATTTATGCCAGTGAAACATGCGGGATTTGGCGAGGATAGAGCCCGCATGTTACCAATAATATGCCTTGCTATACCTACAACGTTATTATTTATTAAGCTACTATTATTACGTTTCAGAGAAGAATTAGAGAAAGATTATAGCATATTTGCAAAGAGTAAAGGACTAAGTTTAAGACATATTTTGATGCACCATATTTCAAGGAATGTCTTGTTAACAACAGTCTATTATGCAAAAACAAATATTTTATTTATGTTATCAAATTTATATATTATTGAATGGCTATTTAATACGTACGGCATGTTTGTTTTTGTAAAAGAAAATTCCAAATTAGAGATATTTACAGTGAGTTTAGTTATATTATACGTACCGCTTTTTATACTATTTCGTTTATTACATACGCTTTTACAAAATGTTATAAAGGAGCGTGTGTAGTATGTGGAAAGTTGTAAAAAGAGATGTTAGATTTTGGCTAGGTGTTACTTTTTTGAGTGTACTAATGATTGTTAGTATTGGAAATACGGTGTTTTTTGACGGGAATATTCGTGAATTAACGATGATGTATAACGAAAAAGGAGAATTAGAGGCTGCACCGTTTTCACCGTCGAGTAAATTTTGGTTCGGCACTGATGAGAAAGGACGCGATCTTTTCCAGTTAATAATAGAAGGAGCGAAATGGACAGTTGGTGCAAGTATAGTTGTCGCAGTTTTACGTGTAGTAATTGGTGGATCTATCGGTTTATTACTTGGTATGTACAGTAAACGTTCATTTCCAGTTATTTCATCTTTTTTTGATCCGTTTAGTATTGTACCGATGATTATGATTTCTTATTTTATGCTAAATGAAGTTTTAACGTTCCAAAGTGGAGAAGCAGCTGCTCCGTTTCATTTACGGGTTGCGTTTCAGATTGTGGTTCTTGCGTGCCTTGCTGTACCAACTGTTATGTTGTATGTAGCGCAAGAAGTAAAACGTATTAAGAATGAAGAATTTATGTTGGCGGCCACTGTGCTCGGTGGGAGTAAGTGGCAGAGACTGAAGCGCCATGTATGGCCGCATATGTTACCATCATTTCTTTTATTAGTAGCTCAGCAATTTGTAAGCACTTTATTACTTCTCTTGCATCTTGGTTTGTTACAATTGTTTTTCGGCGGAACAATAATCTTTGGTACAGAGACAGATAGTGTAACAAAAGAATGGACTGGCCTAATTGGTCAAAACTTTCGTCACTTAACTACTCATACATGGATTGTACTTATTCCGATTGCTTTTTATAGTATGACAATTCTAGCAGGAAATCTGATTAGTAATAGTATGCAAGATGCGATTAAACTAGGAAATGTGAGAAGGCCGAAGAGGGGAAAGAAAGAAGTGAAAGTAGAGAAGCAAGTACAACCTACTATGAATGATTTTTCTTTCTATAGAGAGGTACAAAAATAAAGAAAGATAGCTGAAGACAAATTGTTTTCAGCTATCCTTTTCATTTAAAGTGGAGGTAAATCAATTTTACCTTCTTCAAATAATTCTTTTATCATATGTTTCGTATAACCAGCTGCTTGACCAAATGTGATTTTTGCAGGCATTGGTGCTTCGTTAGCATCTACAACTACATCAATAATACACGGTCTATTTTGTTTTACTGCACTTTCGAAAGCAGGAAGTAATTCATCTAAATTCTCAACGCGGTAGCCAATACCGCCGCAAGCCTCTGCGTATTTTGCGAAATCAGGATTCGTTAAGTCTGTGCCGAATTCGATATTACCCATAACTTCTTGTTCGAATTTAATCATGGCTATTTTATTATTGTTCAATACTACGACAACGATTGGCAGTTTATATTTAACAGCTGTTACAAAGTCGTTCATTGTCATTCCGAACCCGCCGTCACCGCAAACTGCAAATACTTGTTTATCTGGGAAAGCAATTTTTCCAGCAAGTGCACCAGGTAAACCGCAGCCAAGTGTTGCGAGCCAGCTAGAAATGATAAATTGCTGGTTTGTCATACGGAAGTGTCTTGCTGTCCATACTGTTACATTTCCGACATCAACTGAAAGAATTGCGTCATCTTCTGCTACTTTCTGCAAAGCATGTATAACGCGTTGTGGTTTAATTGGATTGGAAGAATCTTCTTCTTGATCGTGTAATTTTTCTTCCCACTTTTTCATCATTTGTTGATGGTGTTCTAAGAAGGAATGGTCTGTGTGTTTTTCAACATTTTCAATTAACCATCTTAATGTTTTATCAGCATCACCGGCTAAGCCGATATCTGTTGCATAACGCTTCCCGATTTGGGCAGGATCTGTATCGATATGAATTGTTTTTGCTTTTTCAGGTAAGAAACCAGTGAACGGATAAGAAGTACCAACCATAATTAAAGTATCCGCATGTTTCATTGCTTCATAAGAAGGTTTCGTTCCAATTAATCCTAATCCACCGATACAAAACGGATGTTCATCAGGAATAATTCCTTTAGCTGGTAATGTAAGTACGATTGGAGCACCGATATGTTCTGCGAATGCAAGTAAAGATTCTTTTGCATGTTTTGCACCTTTACCAGCTAAAATAACAGGTTTTTTCGCTTCATTTATTGCGAGTTCCGCTGCATCTAAATCTTCTTTTTGCGGAAATAGCTCAGGCAATGTAAAAGAAGTGTTTGTAACACGAGCGCCATTTTTCACTTCGAATTTTGGAACATCATCCGGAATAGTAAGAACGGATACACCTTTTTTCGTATATGCCATTCGAATCGCTTGATTCACTACAGCAGGTAACTGTTCTGCTGACATAATGCGCTGGTTATAAACCGCAACATCATCAAACATTCTTTCTAAGTTTACCTCTTGGAAAAAATCTGTCCCGAGTAAATCGGTTTCTACTTGTCCTGAAATTGCTAGTACAGGGGCCTTATCGAGTTTTGCATCGTATAAACCATTTAATAAATGAATAGCTCCAGGTCCTGCGATTGCCATGCAAACACCAAGTTTTCCTGTTAATTTCGCATAAGCAGCTGCTGCTAATGCGCCAGCTTCTTCGTGGCGAACTTGAATGAATTTAATTTTATCTTGTTTTTTTCTTAAAGCTTCAATTATCGAATTGATGGAATCTCCAGGCATACCGTATATGTGTTCTACTCCCCAGTCAATTAATAGATCAACTAATGCTTCACCTGCTGTTTTCTCAAACATAATTTTTCCTCCTTATAAGTAGGTACATAACTTTATGTTTTGGAGAAAAAGGAAAAATATACAAATGATAAAATTTATTAGCGTTAATGATGACCAGTGAATAATGTAAACACTGTTATTAGTAAAAATCCACTAGTTGCCCATGTTAGAAATGAAGGGAAAGATAGGTGTTTCTTTGCCTTCCAAAGCATTTCATGAATTGTCACATAGCCAAGTGAACCAATAGCACTCCCCATAATAAGTCCTTGTAAATGAAGAGCTTTTCCATCCATTAAAATGCCAAAAACCGTACCGGTACCGAGAATAAGGGAAAGTAATAAAGTTGTTAATAAAAATGAAATATATTTATGCTTTGTAAAGAGAAAGGGGATAATTAAAGCTAATCCTTCTGGAATATGGTGAATGACGATTGCTATTAAAAAGGGAATGGCAGAGTCAGCATGATTAATAAAAGCTGTGCCTAACGCAAAGCCGCTCGGCATATTGTGAATGAATATAGCGAAAGAGAGAAAAAGGAAGGTTTGCCATGCTTGTTGATCCTTTTTATGTATCATTGGATGATGACAATAGTTATCTAATAAACTCATAATTAATATCCCGATAGCTATTCCAAGTATAGGACCTATTATTTCATAGCTTGAAAATGTTTCAGGAATAATTTCAAACGTTAATAAACCAAGTAAAATACCACCACATAATGCGTATAAACGATGCATCTTTTCTTCAATTAGTTGGCGTGTTGCTACTCCAACAGCACCTCCTAATAGTAATCCACCGAAAGAAAAAAATGTTACAATCATTGGAATCCATAATCGTTCCATAGTATCACACTCCGATTCTAGTCCCTTATTTTTAGCTTACGAAAAGGAAAGTTAGATTAGTCCAAGTAATTGTGTTTGATTATAGAGAAAAAACTAGCAATTCGTTATAATTTATATATTAAATTTAGGTGGAAAGATGAAAAGGGGAAATAGTTATGCAGCAAATCAAAAAAATAGGAAACTCATTTTGGTATATGACACCAGTATCAGAGACAGATAGACCAATATTAGGAATGGTCGTTGGAAAAGAAAAAACTTTAATGATTGATGCAGGAAATTCAGAAGCACACGCACAATTATTTTTAGAAATGCTAAAAGAACAGAATGTATCAAATCCTGATTTCGTAGCATTAACGCATTGGCATTGGGATCATATTTTTGGATTGCCTGTATTACAAGATGCAGTAACTATTGCGCATTTTGAAACGAAAAAAGAGATGAATACACTTGTTTCTTATGAATGGACAGATGAGGCATTGGACGCACGTGTAAAAGAAGGAACAGAAATTGAATTTTGTGCAGAGTGTATAAAAAAAGAGTTTAGCGAAAAATCGAGAAATATTCAAATTATTCCTCCGGCCGTAACGTTTCAGAATCAACTTGAATTAGACCTTGGTGAAGTGACATGTGTGTTAAAACATGTGGGCGGAGACCATTCACATGATTCTGTTGTTATGTATATTAAAGAAGAAAAGATTTTGTTTTTAGGAGACTGTATATATGCAGATATTTTTTCTTCGAAGTGGAACTATACGACGAAACGAACGTTTACATTAATAGAAGAATTAGAGAAATTTGATGCTGAAACCTATATTCTTTCTCATGGGAAAGCTATAGATCGAGATGAGTTTTTACAAGAGATTCATTTACTAAAAACAGTAGGAACTTATACAGAAGCTCATAAAGGCGATGAAGAGAAGATAAAGGAAGCGTATAAACGAGACCTAGATAGAGAATTAAATGAAGATGAGTTAGAAACAATAGCGTACTTTGTAAATGGTTATGAAATGGTTAATCTGTAAAACACAACTCTAATCAAATTAACGCTTATTTTGATCAAATATAATGTAACTGCACAAAAAGAGTATTGAAAGTTAATTCAATACTCTTTTTAATAATTAAATATTAAGTCCCAACCAATTTCTAAATTTTTTTGCTGGTCATCATCTGAAGTTATACCATTTTATTTGTTTTTCGTATAGATAGGGTTCAAGTAGAAGCTTTCTTTGCTAATTCAATTATATAGTCGAAAAATACATTGTGGTTTACATCATATACTACATTTACTGGTCGTCCATCAGCAGTTTCCACTGTACGTCCTTGGCTAGGTCCGTATGTATGAACGATACTATTAATCGCTTGAGTTTTTGCAAGATTAGTGTTTCCGACAAACGCAGTAGTTAGTACATCCCATAAATAGTAAGTAGAGTTCGTTGAGAAGTGAACGAGAGGGGGAACCATCGCATAGCATTGACCAAGGAAATCAACACCAATATACTTTCGCTCTTTTGCCCACTGTTCACGTATGTCTATAGTTAACGGAACTTGGTTTGTACTTTCTAGTGTCACTAAGTCGATTTCAATTTTTGCTTCCCATACACGAGCTACTGCTTCGGGATCCCAAAACGAATTCCACTCGGCTGTTCCATCATGCTCAGGTTCATGTACATTGCCTACAGTACGAAATGTACCGCCCATCCAAACGAGACGTTCAATTTTATCTTCGATTATGGGAGCTTCATATAATGCACGGGCAAGGTCAGTTAGGGGCCCTGTAAATAATAAAGTTGTTTTTCCTTCAGTTTGTAGAAGAGTTTCTATTAAATGATGATGCGCAGGTTTGGCTGCTGCAGGTGTTACAACTTTTCCAGACTCATTTAAAATTGGTAAAGCATCTACATACAATGCATGCATCCGCCAGTCTTTTGGAAATGGATTTGTTCCACGAGAGTTTGACGCTGCTACTTCAATATTACCTTTGCCGAAGCGATCGATAATTTTACGACTTGCAGACATTGCAGGTTCTAAATAGCAATCTGCTGGAATAACAGATACACCAGTAAGTTCAACGTTTTCCATTTGAAGTAATAAAAATAATGAAATTAAATCATCTACGCCGCCATCATGATTAAAGTACACTTTTTTCTTCATTATAATCTCCATCCTATATGATTTAGTTAGGAATTAAATATGAATTGAGGAAAAGTCATCAATAATTTCCATCACTTCAATTTTCCCATTAATCAGTAACTCAGGGAGTTCGTTATTTACATTTCCTCTCCAATATTCTCTAGCTTGTTCAATTTTTTGAGAGAAAGGAATACCATCTTCTTTCGGTAAAAGATTTCCGTCACCTTCAAAAGAACTTCCGATCACTCGTAGTTTAACAATCTGCAAAACTTCTCGATTGTAAGAATCAAATAGCGCTTTCCATTTCAAAGCATCCTCATAGCTTTTGGAAGCATATAAGCAAGACAACCTTGAAGGGTATTCAGGATATTCTTGCAGCCTAACCCTTTCTACAATCGTTTCCCTAACTGCTCTAATTGTTTGATCCATATAATTCATAACTACTTGAGCATTTTCACTATTTATATGCAATTCGTCATTTATATAATGATTTTTTAAAATCTCCACGGAATCTTCACCATTAGCATTTAATTGCTCTCTTTCAAAAAAGAAGTGAAATAAAGTGTTAGTTTGATTTTTGTCAAAATAAATGATTTGTCCGATGTTCATTTTTTTCCTTGTAACGATGTGATATACGTAAAATCCTTGTTCATTCATGGTTATCCTCCTAGTAGTAATTATCAAGTATTTTCATGTTAAGTTTAGTAATTCAACATTGAAATATATAAAACCTTTATAAGTACAAAGCTATAAAGTGGGAGGATTTGATTGAAGAGTGAAAGAAATACACGTAAATGTTTTAAAACCGTTCACAAAATGTTCACTTACGAAGGAGTTTTCGATATCGATATAATGACAAAGACTCAAAGAGAAGTGATACAAGAATGCATGGTATTTCAGTTATTAAAAAGATGGTATTCCGGAAAATATCTTATAGGTTAATTTTTCAAACACGCCTGAATCATTAACCTAATAGCAAAAAAGAAAAATCATTTTTGTTAAGTCTTTTAAAGATTTTACATCATTTCAAATCCACAAATATTATTTACTATACTTTAATAATTATAAGTAAAGTAATCCTCTTATAAAAAATCTAAGCTGAAATCTTATGAATAAATGTTGCTAAATAGCCATTATGAAAAGTTAGGTTGGTAGTTTCTTGTCTAGGCAAAAGGACATGAAAGTCTAAACTTTTTGAACGTGAGACAAGAAAGTGGATACTTCTTAAAACAGATATCGCTCAAATGAACATTTCTAAAATAGCAAAAAGGTATCCAGACGGATCTAGTCGAGAAGCTAGTCAAAAGTACGTTGATGTGGAGAAATACCAAATTTGAATTTTATTAAGAAGAGAGGGGACGGAATATGAATAATGAAAAAAAGAAGTAGAAATAACAAGCATGGAAGAATTAATCTATCTAGTTAAAAAAAATTAATATTCAAACGACATGATCGAGTGATTGAATTACTTTCGGGTAATAAAGTATATGAGGCTTACAGAGTTTTAAGAGACATGGAACAGGTTAATAAGATTTATGACAAAAGCGTTATTTGGTATCAAAATTATATGTAATGGCACAAGTAAAGTGTCATTTTATTCAATGAAGATATTTTGTATCTCTTTATTGTCATCATAAATATCTGAAACACATCAATTCTAAAAATATTTTAGTAAAGTTGGGATGGGTATAGCTGAATTCTATGAAATTGTGAGTAATTGCTGTAATTCATTGTACGTTGAAAAAACGAAGTTTGGCTGCAAACTTCGTTTTTGTTTATATATAGCATGAATCGTTTCGATTTCTTTCAAATTGCGCGAAGCATGGTGAAGACCTTGAAGTCCTGCAGATTTGGCAAAGTGGCGTTTTACATGTCTACGTTCCTGTTTTATGAGATTATTCAAATGCTTGATTGTACAAGGAGTTGTATGTTTATAAAAGCCCTGTTCCTTTAAAATAACTCGTTTATGACTCCCTTCACTCTACTTTGCAAAAGTTTAGCTTCGTTTTAAACACTTTGCAACAGAACTAGAAATCTTCGATGAACATTAGAGTGAGTTGGTATATTATTTCATTTTATGTCTGAATTTTCTAATTTGATTATTTCAACTTTATGAAGATAGTAGCTGGAAAAGTTGTGTGATAGTATTTTACATATAAAAAAGAAAATTCTGAAAAGGGGTGTGGATTTGATGTTTAAGCTGCTGTAAATAGTAAGGTTACAGAGTTATTAATTAATTATTTTCATCAAATAGAGTTGTAGCTTGTAGAATATGAAATCAAAAAAATTGCCCCAATAAATTAACGAACTATTCTCGTTGTTTAATGTTTTAGTAATGACAACATGACTACAGATTATCTAATCCGTCTTCGTTTATAGGTAAAGAAGATCATTTTAAAGTCAGAAGAAAATGTGTAAGAACTAAAACTAAATATATTTGAATGCGTAGATTATTCAAAAGGTATTGAACTTTATAGTTAGTTGAAATTTGGATAGTGTTAAAGCTTAGGTAGAAATATTTAGAATGGAAAATTATGTGCAAAAAAGGGTGTTGTGTACACAAAAACATCAGTTTTAGTAAACTTAAGGAGCCTGGTTTATGAAAACTATCGATTCAAAAAGTCTATTAGGGAATAGGGTTTATTTACAGGTTTTCTCTGCCTATTCACTGCTTATGCTTGGTGTGTTTATTGATATGTTAGCTATTATGACTATTGTGGGATTTGAATGGGAAGTAGACCCTACCATGATTGGGTTGATTCCAGTTGCGTATGCACTTCCTGGAATTATTTTTGGCTCATGGGCAGGTGTTATTGCAGATCGCTTTAGAAAAATTCCAATTATGATGTTTTGTAATCTTATGGTTGGTCTAATAACAATTGCTCTTTTATTTGTACAAAGTATCCATTGGCTTTTATTAGCATTAATGATTCGTTCTATTTTTATTGTTTTCTATTATCCTGCACAGCAAACACTAACAAGACAGATTGTGTCACCTGATTTGCTTACTAAAGCAGTAAGTATCAACGGAATAGTTGAGCAGGGAACCAAGATAGTAGGTCCACTTATAGGAGGCGTGTTGCTAAGTTGGTTTCAGCCAGAGTTCTGCCTCATTATAAGAGCTATAAGTTGTTTATTAGCTACTTTAGTTCTGATACCCACAATAAAATTCAAAGAAACTATATCGAAAGAACTTGTTGAAAAGCAAAAGCAAAGCACTTGGACCGCTTGGGTACAAGGGTGGGGCTATGTGTTATCTAATCGGATAATATTATCAACTATGATTTTCGTTACAATAGCCATGGCAGTATTACAATTAGTAGACTCACAGTTCCCTACTTTATTTAAGAGCTTGTTTCCACATGATAAAAGTAAAATGGGATATATCATTTCTATTATTGGTCTTGGGGGGATACTTGGTGCATTACTAACTCAGAAATTAAAACAATTTCAATATGGCTGGGTAGTATGTGGAGGTATGGTTTTAATGGGAATTGGTTTTGGGGGCATTGGTCTAATAACGCCCGGTACGGTCTTCATTTTGGCTTATCTGATTAGTTTTATCGCTGGTATTGGAAGTGGATTGATGCTTGTATCTAATCAAGTCATTTTACAAATAGAATCCGATCAAGATCAAGTAGGAAGAGTATTTGGTATACAAAGCAGTTTAACAAACGCAGTTCTAATTATTTCTCCTGCTATGAGTGGCCCATTAGTTCACTTGTTTGGAGTAACTCAACTCTATGTTTATGGCGGGATTGGGCTTATTATCATTGGAGTAATTGGGGTATCACTGCAGAAATATTTATGGACTAAACATAAACAAGAACCTATAAGAGTAAATAATTTTTGAAGGGAAGATTTTTTATGACCAATGAGGAATGTTATCCATTAAGTCACCCGCAGAGAAGAATATGGTATACAGAAGTTATTCATTCTAATAAAGGGATATGTAATTTAAGGTTCTTATTTAAACTTCATCGAAAAATGAATTATTCAAAATTAAACCGAGTTGTGAATCGTGTTATCAGTGAAAATGACGGTCTGTGCATCAGATTAAAAGAAAATGGGCATCAGGAACCTGAACAATATTTTATTAAACATGAAGAACAAGAATTTGAGTTTTTCGATTTCAGTTCCGTGGAGGATTCAGATTTGCTTGAGAAATGGATCGAGCAGAAAACAAAAGAAACGTTTACATTATTTAATTCAAATTTATACTATTTCGCTTTAATAAAATTAAACGATAATGAATGTGCAGTTTTTGGGAATGTTCATCATATTATCATGGATGGTTTATCAATCCAAATATTTACCAGTCAGATTGCAAAATATTATTATGAGATGCATAGCGAGACTGAGGAAGGCGTAATTAGAAATTCATATGTTCAATTTCTGGCCAATGAACAAACATACTTGAATAGTAGTCGCTTTCAAAAAGATCAAAAATTCTGGTTAGAGGAATTTAAAACACTTCCATCTGTGACGGGATTGAAGCCCTATAATACGTACCAAGTTAGTACCAAAGCATCACGTGAGACGTTTATATTATCGGAGCATTTGAAGAGAAAGATGGAGCTTTTTTCTGAAGATTTCAAATTTAGTTTATATACCATTTTTGTTGCTGCGTTCTCGTTGTCTATGTATCGGTGGACCTCATCGCTTGATATTTCATTAGGAATGGCTTATGGCAACCGTATGACTAAAATGGAACGGGAATTAATTGGAATGATGGTGAGTACAGTTCCTCTAAGAATGGATATCGATCCAGAAGAAGAGGTGCTTTCATTTATTGGTAGGGTGTCCAGAAAACAAAGTAAATCATTACGACATCAGAAATACCCATTTGATTTGTTATTAAAGCAGATTAATAAAGAGAATAATAGCAATGTGAGACTTTTCGGAACTACGATTGATTATAGAGATCGTGATGAAAGTGGTGACTCACTATGGATTCCAAACCGTGAAGAGGTACAAGATTTCGCGGTGCATATTGAAAATTTAATTGATATAGACTCTTTACATGTACATATTGATTATCGTGAGGAGCTATTTTCTAAAGAAGAGATAAAACGTTTTTTTAACGTTATGTTAGCGATAATAGAAAACACTTTTGAAAATCCAAAGCAGAAGGTAGCTGAAATCGAAATCATTTCTGATGAAGATAAAAGAAAAAGTTTAATAGAGTTCAACAATCCTAAGCTTGAGTTTCCACCTCAAGTAACTATTCATGAATTGTTCGAACAACAAGCGATGATTTGTCCAAACGCTATTGCAGTTACGTATGAAAAAGGAAAAGTCACTTATAGGGAGCTAAATGAACGTGCAAATCAGTTAGCTCATTATCTGCAGAAAAAAGGAGTAGGACCTGATACTTTAGTTGGACTGTGCGTTAAACGTTCTCTCGAAATGATTGTAGGTATTTTAGGGATTTTGAAGGCTGGTGGAGCTTATGTTCCACTTGATCCAACATATCCAGAGCAGCGACTTCAATATATTTTAGAGGATGCTGGCATTCAGTTATTCGTAACGCAAGAAAGTTTAAAAGAATTGAAATGGTTACCAGAAAATATTAAATCGATTTGCCTGGATCGTGATCGAGATGAGATTGGGCAAGAAAGTAAGACCTTGCCGGTTTCTGATGCAAGTTCCCAAAACCTAGCTTACGTAATCTATACTTCGGGATCAACAGGGAATCCAAAGGGCGTTATGATAGAGCATCACAATGTCATTCGTTTATTTAAATCGACGGACTGTTGGTATCAATTTAATGAAAAAGACACCTGGACGCTTTTTCATTCTTATGCATTTGATTTCTCAGTATGGGAAATTTGGGGAGCATTATTATATGGTGGGAAATTAGTTGTTGTTCCGTACTGGATTAGTCGATCGCCTAAGGATTTTTATCAATTATTGGTGGAGGAAGAAGTCACAGTTCTAAATCAGACACCTTCCGCATTTCGACAACTAATACAAGTGTGTGAACAAGAAGATGAGAATAAAAACTTGCAGCTTCGTTATGTGATATTTGGCGGAGAAGCGTTAGAACCTATTAGCTTGTTACCGTGGTTTCAAAGGTATGGGGAGAAAGAACCGCAGTTAATTAATATGTATGGAATTACAGAAACTACAGTTCATGTTACATATTATCCAATTACTCAAGATGATGTGCAGCAAGCTTCAAGAAGTAATATTGGAAAGCGAATTCCAGATTTAGAAGTGTATATACTAGACGCTTATCAACAACCTGTACCTATAGGTGTAGATGGTGAGCTTTATATTGGCGGGGCAGGGCTTGCACGTGGGTATTTAAATAGACCTGAATTAACTGCAGAGCGCTTTATACCTCATCCATTTAGTAGTGATCCGAAAGAAAGATTATATCGGACAGGAGACTTAGCTAGGTATTTGCCGGATGGAAATCTGGATTATCGTGGAAGAATTGATCATCAGGTTAAAATACGTGGTTTCCGAATTGAGATTGGGGAGATTGAGTCTACGTTAAATGCATATGCATCTATAAAAGAGGCTGTTGTAATTGTTAGAGAAGATCAACCGGGTGATAAACGATTAGTAGCATATGTTGTAGGAGATGGAAAAGTAGGTGCGTGGAGAGAGTATCTTAAAGCGAAACTACCGAGCTATATGGTCCCTTCGGGATTTGTGACGATGGAAGCCATTCCACTAACGGCTAACGGTAAAGTTGATCGTGAGGCCTTACCTATGCCGGAGGAAAAGCAGATTAACAGTGAATGCGTTGCCCCTCGGAATAGTAACGAAAAGATACTGGCTACCATTTGGAAGCAAGTATTAGGTGTTAAAAAAGTGGGAATCTATGATAACTTCTTTGAAATTGGTGGCGATTCGATTCTCAGTATTCAAATCATATCTCAAGCAAGTCAAGTGGGATTAAAACTTACTCCAAAGCAAATGTTTGAATGCCCAACCATTGCCGAGTTGGCACAAGTGGCTATAGAAACGCAGGGAGTACAAGCGGAGCAGGGAATTGTGACAGGAGATGTGCCTCTTACTCCAATTCAGTACTGGTTCTTCGAGCAAGACCATCCACGTCCGGAGCATTGGAATCAATCGATGCTTTTAAGAGTAAAAGAGAGATTGGACGTGAAGTTACTAGAGGGAGCGATATTAAATTTAATCAAACATCATGATGCTTTACGTTTCCGGTACGAACAGTTACCAAATGGAACGTGGAGGCAGAGAAATGAAGGGATTGATGAGCAGTCAGTACTTCATGTGGTAAAACGGAACAATGCTAATGAACAAGCGTGGAATAAAGTAATACAAGAAGAGGTGAACATTACTCAAGCTAGTTTCAATTTAGTTACAGGTCCGTTAATGAGAGTAGTTTACTTCGAGGATACATTGACTGGAAATGATCGACTATTCTGGGTGATTCATCATTTAGTAGTAGATGGAGTATCGTGGAGAATTCTATTGGAAGATTTACAGGCGGTATATAACCAGATGAAACAAGGGCAAGGAGTTCGCTTACCTGCGAAAAGTACATCATTTAAAGAGTGGTCGGAACGACTGCAGACATACAGTGATTCGGGTATTTCAAAAGAAGTACAAGATTATTGGAATGAACAGGTAGAAAAAGAAACGATGAAAATTTCAATGGACTACCCAATACAAGAAACAACAGAAGAATCGATTGATCAAGTGACGAGGACTCTAGGAGTAGAAGAAACACATGCATTGTTACAAGTAGTTCCAGTGACTCATAAGACAAGGATTAATGAGGTACTATTGGCGGTATTAGGACAAGCTATCGTCGATTGTACAAATCAGCAAACGGTTTCTATTCATCTAGAAGGACACGGGAGAGAAGAGATGATTGAAGGTATTGATCTATCACGGACAGTGGGCTGGTTCACGAGTATTTATCCTGTTCATCTGAATTTTCAAGGAATTAAAACACCTATTGAAGGATTAAAGGCTGTAAAAGATCAATTGCGTCGAATTCCGAATCGCGGAGTTGATTACGGTATTTTACGTTACTTGAAGAAAGAATTACTTCCGTTTTATCAGCAAAAGCCTTCAATAAGCTTTAATTATTTGGGCCAATTTGATCAAGTGTTTTCAAAGGAATCTTTGTTTATGCAAGAGACGGGGTTTACATTATTAGATCATGCTCCAGATTCCAAGCCATCTCATCTAATTGAGGTTATCGGTATGGTAAAAGATGAGAAGTTACATTTTGTTTGGATGTATAGTAGAGAACAGTTTTCTAGATTAAAAATACAAACAATAGCAGATGGTATGTTGAGGTATCTTCGTCAACTTATAAATAAACCAACAACAGAGTCTGCTTTTACGGTATCAGATTTTGCTGATGCGGAGGACCTTACGGAAGAAAGCTTGAGCAAAGTATTACTTAAATTAACAAAGAAGAGGGTGTAAATATGGGAGACGTTATTGATATATATGGATTATCCCCTTTACAAAAAGGAATACTATTTCATACTTTATACGATCAAGATGATGAACATTCTTTTTCCTACATTGTACAAGTAGGCTTCTTGCTCGGGGGGCAATTGGATGTTGCTACTTTTGAAAAGGCTTGGGAATATGTTATTCATCGACATGAGGTTTTGCGTTCAGTATTTGTGTGGGAGGAAGTAGAAAGACCTCTGCAAGCAGTTTACGAACGTCTTCCTTTTGCTATTCATCAAGAGGATTGGAGTGCCCATTCACATGAGGAGAGGGAGAAGAAATTACACCAGTTTTTGACTGCAGATCGTAGAAAAGGATTTTTATTGGACGAAGCACCATTGATGAGAGTCACTGCGATTAAAGAAGCAGAAGAGGAAACGAGAATCATTTGGACACATCATCATATTTTGCTAGATGGGTGGAGTGTGTCATTGGTCTTTAGTGAAGTAATGGAAGTTTATCTCAAGATGATAAAGGGAGAATTGTTGAATTTTCCTAAATCTCTTCCTTATAAAAAATATATCCAGTGGATAAATAAACAAGATCAAAGTCAAGCAGAGGAATTTTGGACAGAAGAATTAAAGGGGTTTTATGCACCTACGCCATTAGCGATGGAAAGAAAGGATCAAGGACGGGAGAAGGGCTATGGAGAGTGTGCTTATCAGGCATCTGGGGAGCTCACTGAGAATTTACAAGAGTGGGTAAGAAATAGTCGATTAACATTGAATACGTTAGTACAAGGCGCATGGGCCTATTTGATGAGTAGGTATAGCGGTGAAAGTGATATCGTATTTGGCGTAACTAGCTCTGGACGTCCTACTGATTTGATAGGAGCAGAGAATATGGTGGGTCTATTTATTAACACATTACCTACTAGAATTCGATTAACGGATGATACATCAGTCGTAGATTGGCTTCATAAAATACAGATGAAAGAAATGGAACGAAGACAATATGAGTATAATTCATTAGTTGATATTCAAGGGTGGAGTGAGGTTCCGCGGAATAGCTCCTTATTTCATACCTTGTATGTGTTTGAAAATTATCCAATTCAAGGTGAGAGAAATAATGATTTAAGATTACTAGATGTTAAAAGCGTGGAACAAACAAATTATCCATTAACGCTCATTGTAATGCCTGGTAAGAAAATTACTTTAAAGCTAATGTATGATCGCAGCTATTTTAATGAAGAAACAATAAATCGAATTCAGGGTCACTTATTGCAAACATTAATTCAGATGACGAAGAGCCTAGATTCAAAACTCTTTGAAATTACTCATTTAACAGTGGAAGAGCAGACACAGTTACTAGAGAAGTGGAATAATACTCAAGTAAAATATTCAGCTGAAGGCATGATTCATACTGTGTTTGAGGAGCAAGTTAAGAAAAAGCCAGAAGCAATCGCAGCTATTTACGAAAATGAACAAATTACCTATAGAGAGTTGGATGAGCGTGCGAATCAGCTAGCACATTATTTACAAAAGCGTGGTGTAGGTCCAGAGTCTCTAGTCGGGGTATATATGGAACGTTCATTACAAATGATGATAGCGTTATTAGGTATTCTAAAATCAGGAGGGGCGTATGTTCCACTTGATCCTACTTATCCAGAGAGTCGGCTTCGTTATATATTAGAGGATGCTGAAATCGAAGTGTTAGTGACGGAAGAAGATTCGAAAAATTTATATATATCTGAAGATGTTGAAACGATTTGTATGAATAAAGATTATACTGCAATTGAAAAAGAAGAATCAACCCCATGTATAAGTGGTGTAACAGGAAGAAGTTTAGCGTATGTTATGTATACTTCAGGATCTACAGGGAATCCAAAGGGAGTGATGATTGAGCATCATTCAGTAATCAATTACCTGGAATGGATGCAACAAAAATATCCACTTTCTGAAAAAGATGTGGTCTTGCAGAAAACCCCATTCTCATTTGATATATCTGTTTGGGAGTTATTTTGGGGTATTCATGTTGGAGCAAGTGTATCTTTCCTGCCTCCAGGTGGAGAAAAAGATCCTTCCATTATAGCTGAAGTGATTGAAAAACATCAGGTTACTATTGTTCAATTTGTTCCTTCGATGTTATCTGTTTTCTTAGATCACTTCAATCATATTGAATTGATCATGAATTGTTCGTCCGTGCGTCATGTATTTTCTGGTGGGGAAGAACTAAGTTCAGGATTGGTTAGACGATTTCAACAGCAATGGAATCATAGCGGACAAGTAAAATTAACCAACTTTTATGGACCAACTGAAGCCACTATTTATGTAAATGCATTTGACTTGCAACCTAATCAAGAATTTGTTTCTATTGGGCAGCCGATACAGAACACGCAATTATATGTACTAGACCAAAATCAACGCTTGCAATCAATAGGGATAGAGGGTGAGTTATATATTGGTGGTGCTGGTTTAGCGCGTGGATATTTAAATCTTCCGACTCTCACTGCCGAAAAATTCATTTCGCATCCATTTCGATTGGGAGAACGATTATATCGAACAGGAGATTCAGTAAGATATCTAACTGATGGGAATTTAGAATTTATAGGGAGAATGGACCATCAAGTAAAAATGCGTGGTTTTCGGATTGAACTTGGAGAAATTGAAGCGACTTTAGAAAAATGTTCGTTTATTAAAGAGGCTGTCGTATTAGTTAGAGAAGATCGTCCGGGCGATCAACGATTGGTGGCATATGTGATAAGCGATGGAAATACCCAAAAGTGGCGAGAGTATCTACAAAAAAAATTGCCGAATTACATGATTCCAGCGCACCTTGTAGAGTTAGAGCAGTTCCCGCTTACTCCGAATGGGAAAATCGACCGAAAGGCCTTGCCAGTACCTGATGAGCAAGCTATTGGAGATTTAAATGTTCTACCTCGGACGCCATCGGAAGAGCTTATTGCCTCGGTTTGGAGTCAAGTGTTAGGAACAGAAAATATCGGTATTCAGGATTCCTTCTTTGAACGGGGGGGGCACTCACTACTCGCTACTCAAATCGTCTCTCGATTACAAGAATTGTTCCAGGTTAAAATCCCGCTACGTGAACTTTTCAAGCACAATACAGTGGAGGCATTAGCGAAACGAGTAGATCAGTTGCGCAAAGAAGATAAAAAACGAGAGGTTCCACCCCTTGTACCTATGATGCGGGAAGAGTTTATTCCGCTTTCCTATGCGCAGAAACGTCTATGGTTTATTAATCAATTAATGCCAAATAGTGCGATGTACAATATTCATGCAGCGTGTCGCTTAACAGGTAAATGGTCAATTGAAGCATTGGAGGCTGGATGGAATCAGTTGTTGGAGCGTCATGAATCATTACGGACGATAATTCTAGAACAAGAGGGTGAACCTTTTCAACAGGTTCAATCTCATGTATTTAGACATATCCCTCAGACGGATCTAACAGATCTCTCTTTGGAAGATAGGAAAAGAGAAATGAGACGGATCATTCAAAACGAAGCGGAGGAACCATTTCACTTTGGACAAGATCCTCTGATTCGAACACGAATATTGAAAGTGGACGAGGAAGAATGGGTTCTCCTTTGTACGATGCATCATATTATTTCGGATGGGTGGTCAATGGGAATCTTACTTGAAGAATGGATGGCTTTTTATGAAGGAGCACTAAGTGGAAAACCGGCGGAATTGAAGGCGTTATCTATTCAATATGCAGACTTTGTCATGTGGCAGAAGGAATGGCAAAAAGAAGAGGATTTTGATCAGCACCTTCAATATTGGAAGGAAGAATTGTCTGGGGAGCTACCTGTTTTACAATTACCGATGGATCGTCCTCGACCTGCGGTTCAAACCCACCGTGGTGCAAGTCAGTCCTTAATGGTGGTGAATTCCCTACAGGAAAAGCTCAAAGATTTAAGTCTGCAAGAAGGATGCACTTTATTTATGACATTGATGGCAGCGTATCAAAGCTTCCTTTCTCGCTATACAGGACAAGACGACATCTTGGTTGGAAGCCCAATTGCGAATCGAAATGTTAAAGAGATTGAGGGATTAATAGGTTTCTTTGCAAATACGTTGGTTTATCGAGCTGATTTCAGTGAAAATCCGACGTTCCAAGAACTTTTGTCGCAGGTACGAAAAAAAGCACTAAAAGCATATGAGTATCAGGACATTCCATTTGAGAAAGTGGTAGAATCCTTAAAACCGGAACGGAATACAAGTCATTCACCGATATTTCAAACCATGTTTACTTTACAGAATACGAAACAAGAGTTTCCCCAGCTATCTGAAAGACACATGGAACTCATGGAAAGTCATGCTTCTGTTGCGAAATTTGATTTGAGTTTATTTGCTTCTGAGACGAAAGAAGGATTATCGCTAACCTTTGAATACAATACTGATTTGTTTAATGATACAACCATTGAACGTATGGTAAGTCATTTTGAACATTGGTTAAATCAAATTGTATCTCATCCAAAAGATTTATTATCGGAAATGAATATGTTATCGAAAGTAGAATATAAGCAACTACTAGAGGAATGGAATGAAACAGGTGTTGTAGATATACAAGAAAGCACGATTCATACATTGTTTGAAGAACAAGTGAAAAAAACACCAGAAGCAATTGCAGTAGTGTGCGAAGATGAAGAACTAACATATCGAGAGTTGGACGAACGCTCGAATCAGCTGGCACATTATTTACAGAAAAATGGTGTAGCATGCGAATCATTGGTTGGGATTTGCGTTACACGTTCATCTGAGATGGCTGTCGGTCTCTTAGGAATTATGAAGGCAGGAGGAGCATATGTCCCAATTGATCCAGCGTATCCGGAAAGTCGACTGCAATACATTTTAGAGGATGCTCAAATAAAGGTACTGGTGACACTGGAAAAGTTACAACAAAAAATGGTTATACCTGAATCTGTTGACGTGATTTGTATTGATCGTGATCGAGAGGAAATAGAACAAGAAGTAACTACAGTGTGTACGAGTGAAGTGACGGGAGATAACTTAGCCTATATTATCTATACTTCAGGTTCCACTGGAAATCCAAAGGGAGTAATGATTGAGCACAGAAATACAGTAACAATGATTCATTGGGCGCATCACACATATTCCCGAAAGGATTTAGCGGGAGTATTGGCTTCAACTTCGCTATCCTTTGATCTATCCGTTTTTGAAGTGTTTGTTCCCTTAACGATGGGTGGTAAGGTGATTGTCGCTGAAAATGCTCTACATCTAGACAAGTTGTCTACCAAGGGTGTGACTTTGGTCAATACTGTGCCATCGGCAGCGAAGGAACTGGTTCGAGCAAAAACAATTCCTTCTTCGGTAAAGGTGATGAATTTGGCTGGAGAACCATTACCATATTCACTTGTTCAAGATTTATACGAGAGAAGTACGATTGAGAAGGTGTACAACCTATATGGACCGTCCGAAGATACTACGTATTCCACATATATGGAATTAGAAAAGGGTGTCATGCATAGGGTACCACCAATTGGTAAACCAGTCTTCAATACAGAAGTATATGTACTGAGTGCTGAACAAAAAATGGTTCCAATTGGTGTAGTTGGTGAGCTTTATATTGGTGGATCAGGATTAGCACGTGGATACTTAAACCGCCCTGACTTAACAAAAAATCGTTTTATACCGCACCCGTTTAAAGAAGGAGAGCGAGTATATCGGACTGGAGATCTAGTAAGGTATCTGCCAGATGGAAATTTGGAGTATCTTGGCCGAATCGATCATCAGGTAAAAATTCGTGGGTTCCGGATTGAACTAGGAGAAATTGAAGCGACATTACAAAAGCATGCATTAGTTAACGAAGTTCTTGTGATGGTGCGGGAAGATTATCCTGGTGATCCACGTTTAATTGCCTATGTTGTGGGAGATGGGGATGCTCATAAGTGGCGTGATTATCTCAAGGACCAGCTACCAAATTACATGATTCCAGCCTATTTTGTCGGATTGAATGCATTTCCACTCACTCCAAATGGAAAAATTGATAGGAAGGCCTTACCAGCACCAGAGAGACAGGAGATAGGGAGTGGTTATACTGCTCCCCGTACACCTACTGAAAAAACAATCGTTTCGATATGGCATCAAGTTTTAGAGGTAGAAAATATTAGGATACAGGATTCGTTTTTTGAAATAGGTGGGCATTCATTACTTGCTACACAAGCTGTTTCCAATCTTAAAGAGGCATTTGGAATCGAGTTACCATTGCATGATTTATTTACGTTTCATACGGTGCAGCAATTGGCAGAACAGATTGATCAATTGCTCTATAACAAAAATCAAGAAATGCAGAATGATAGTAAGGAGAATGTAAGTCTTCAAAACTATATTCAAAAAGAAGCAGAAGTGAGTAATGATGAAGAATTACTTGAACTGCTTAAGCAATTAGAAGAACTATCAGAGGAAGAAGCACAAGGAATATTCGAGAGTAATTTAGTTGAGGAAGGGGTAAAAAAATGAGAAGTGATTTACTTGCAAAGCTGAGTTTACTTTCTCCTGAGAAGAGAGCTTGGCTTCAGAAGCAAATGCAAAAAAAGGAGAATAAAGAAGCACTTCCGTTGTCTTATGCACAACAACGTTTGTGGTTTATGGACAAATTTAACCCAAACAGTTCTTTATATAATATTCCAACGGCATGGCATCTAAAAGGAAATTGGATTCCTGAAGCATTAGAAAAGGGATTCAATCGACTCATTGAACGTCATGAATCATTACGAACCGTTTTTAAAGAAGTAGGAGAACGACCTGTACA
Organism: Bacillus sp. NPDC094077; assembly: GCF_050279465.1. NCBI lineage: Bacteria > Bacillati > Bacillota > Bacilli > Caryophanales > Bacillaceae > Bacillus > Bacillus sp. NPDC094077. The sequence goes on from NZ_JBNNUF010000002.1 coordinate 129,593, forward strand.
ACAAATTGTCGAATTCCTTCCTAGAGCATTACCTGTAAGGGATTACTCTCAACTTTCTCTAGAAGTAAAAGAAAAAGAGGTAGATAGTTTAATTGCGAGAGAAGCGCAAGAACCATTTGATTTAATGAATGGCCCTTTAATTCGTAATCAGCTTGTTCAATTAGGAAAGGATGAATGGTTATTACTGTGTACGATGCATCATATTATTTCTGATGCTTGGTCCATCGGTATATTCATGAATGAATTACTTGCTTTCTATGAAGAAGAAACGGGCGGGAATCCTGCTAAATTAAGTTCACTATCCATTCAATATGCAGACTTTGCGAAGTGGCAAAAGGAGTGGTTGCAAGGTGATGTGTTAAATCGTCAACTTACGTATTGGCAGGAAGAATTGTCTGGGGAACTTCCTATATTACAACTGCCAGTGGACCGACCTCGACCGGTTACGCAAACTTACGCTGGGGATACGCATCACGTGATTTTTCCTTATAGATTACTCAATCAATTAAAGGATATAAGTCGACAAGAAGGATCTACCTTATTTATGACTTTAATGGCTGCATACCAGAGCTTTCTTGCTCGTTATACGGGGCAAAAAGATATTTTAGTCGGAAGTCCGATTGCAAATCGGAATCATAAGGGAGTAGAAGGATTAATCGGTTTCTTTGTTAATACGTTGGTTTACCGATCAGATTTGAGTGGTACCCCTACTTTTCGGGAGATTTTGAACCAAACAAAGAAAAAGGCGTTAAAAGCTTATGAATATCAAGATATACCATTTGAAAAAGTGGTAGAAGCTGTGCAGCCTGAACGAAGTATGAGTCATTCTCCTATCTTTCAGACTATGTTTACACTACAGAATATAAAACAAGAACGACTAGATTTGCCTGGTAGAAGTATCGAAATGGTAGAAAGTAATATGTCTATTGCAAAATTTGATTTGAGTTTAACTGCCTACGAAGTGGAAGAAGGTCTATTTGTCTCATTTGAATACAATACGGATTTATTTGATAGTAGTACCGTTGCACGTATGGCTGGCCATTTTGAGAACTGGTTAAATGAAATCGCGTATCATCCAGATGAATCATATACAAAGCTGTCAATGTTATCGGACACAGAGCAGAAACAACTCCTAGAAGAATGGAATGATACTGACGTGGTTTATGGTCATGAGTGTATGATTCATGAGCTATTTGAGCAGCAAGTGGCACGTACACCTGATGCAGTGGCGGTAGTTTATGAGGGTGGAAAGCTAACATATCAAGAACTCAATGAAAAATCGAACCAATTGGCACATTATCTACAAAAACGAGGTATAGGACCTGAATCATTGGTCGGTATATGTGTTGAACGTTCTCCTGATATGATTATTGGTCTCTTTGGGATTTTGAAAGCAGGTGGGGTTTATGTCCCACTGGACCCAAGTTATCCCGAAAACCGCCTGAGATACATTTTAGAGAATTCACAAATTCAAGTGCTGTTAACAAAAGAGGCACTACAGGACTGGTTACCTAAAGATATTCAAGCAATTTGTTTAGACCGGGATCAAGTAATGATTTCTAAAGAGAGTAATTTGTCTCCGGTGAGTGGCGTAACAGCAAATAACTTAGCCTATATCATATACACTTCGGGTTCGACGGGAAATCCGAAGGGGGTAATGATTGAACATCATTCGGTTATCAACCGCCTACAGTGGATGCAGAAAAAATATCCATTGTCCGAGGAAGATACAATCCTACAAAAAACACCGTTTTCGTTTGATGTTTCTGTCTGGGAATTATTTTGGTGGTCATTTGTAGGAGCACGTGTTTGTTTGCTTCCGCCAGGCGGAGAGAAAGATCCTGCGGTGATTGAGGAGTATATTGAACGATATCGTGTGACCACCATGCACTTTGTTCCGTCGATGTTATCTACTTTCTTGGATTACATGGAACAATATAACTCAAAAAGGAATGTTTCGTCTTTAAATCAGGTTTTTACTAGTGGAGAAGCATTAAATACTGAGCAGGTTCGCCGGTTTAAGGAGGTATTTTATGATGTTCAGCAAACAAAGTTAATTAACTTGTATGGCCCTACCGAGGCGACTGTAGATGTGACTTATTATGATTGTGATTTAGAAAAAGAACCCATGCTTATTCCAATTGGTCGTCCAATTGATAATACAGAGTTGTATGTGTTGGATCAACATCAACAGGTGGTACCGATTGGTGTGGCGGGGGAACTTTACCTTGGTGGGGTAGGCTTGGCACGTGGCTACTTCAATCGACCAGAGTTAACTACTGAACGTTTTATTCCGCATCCCTTTAAGGAAGGGGAACGATTATATCGAACGGGTGACTTGGTGAGATATATGAATGATCGTAACTTGGAGTATATTGGAAGAATAGATAACCAAGTGAAAATAAGAGGATTCCGAATTGAACTGGGAGAGATTGAAGCATCTTTACATGATCACTCATCTGTAAAAGAGGCTGTTGTGTTGGTGAAGGAAGATCGACCAGGAGATAAGCAGTTAGTAGCTTATGTAGTGGGTGAAGGGGATATTGGAGAGTGGCGTGAATATCTCAAGAAGCAACTGCCACATTATATGGTTCCAGCATACTTTTTCCGAGTTGAAGCGATGCCACTCACTCCAAATGGTAAGGTGAATCGGAAAGCCTTACTGGAATTGGAAGCACAGTCCATAAGTGAAGATATTACTTCATCAAGAACACCAGTAGAGGAGCTCATCGTTTCCGTATGGAGTCAAGTGTTAGGTATAAGAAATATTAGTGTTCAGGATTCTTTTTTTGAGATCGGTGGTCACTCGCTACTAGCTACTCAAGTAGTTTCACGTTTACAGGAAATCTTTCAAATCGAATTACCGGTACGTGAACTATTTGAGTATGCAACGGTGGAGTCACTGGCAAAGCGATTAGATCAGTTACGTAAAGGAGATAGAAAACGTGAGATTCCTCCACTAATGCCGATGGAACGTGGGGAAACTATTCCACTATCTTATGCCCAACAGCGCTTATGGTTTATTGATCAATTTACACCTAATAGTGCCCTTTACAATATGCCAATGGTATGCCGACTTACAGGGAGTTGGCTACCTGAGGCATTGGAAACGGGATGGAATCAGCTAATAGAGCGTCATGAATCATTGCGGACGGTCTTTCATGAAGTGAACGGTCAACCCATACAGCAAATTGAACCGTATGCTTTTCGATCAATTCCAAAAACGGATTTAACTATGCTTTCTCCAGAAGACCGAGAAGAAGAAGTTAAACGTTTGATTCAACAAGAAACAGAAGTGCCATTTGATTTAGGAAAGGGTCCACTGATCAGGACAAGTATTTTGCAAGTGGGAGAGGAAGAATGGATTCTTCTTTGTACTTTACATCATATCATTTCAGATGGATGGTCAATGGGAGTCCTACTTGAAGAATGGATGGCATTCTATGAGAAAGCTACGGATGGAAAGGTAGCAGAACTTGAACCATTACCGGTTCAGTATGCCGACTTCGCTCAGTGGCAAAAAGGATGGTTGAAGGCAGAAGTGCTTGATCAACAACTCCAATATTGGAGGGAGGAATTGTCTGGGGAGCTTCCTGTACTCCAACTTCCTATGGATCGCCCGCGTCCCGCAATACAAACTCATCACGGGTCGACATACACTCTGCTTCTGCCAAGCACGCTACATGACAAATTGGACGAATTTAGTCGCCAAGAAGGGGCTACACTCTTCATGACGCTGTTGGCTGCATATCAAAGTTTTCTATCACGTTATACGGGACAAGAAGATATTCTAGTCGGAAGTCCAATTGCTAATCGAAATTACAGAGAAATTGAGGGAATAATTGGTTTCTTCGTCAACACGCTGGTTTATCGGGCTAATCTGAGTGGTAGACCGACATTTCAGGATGTTTTGTCTCAGGTTCGTCAAAAGGCATTGAAGGCGTATGAATATCAAGATATCCCTTTTGAAAAAATTGTAGAAGTTATACAACCAGAGCGGAGTACAAGTCATTCGCCAATCTTCCAGACTATGTTCATCTTGCAAAATATGAAACAAGAGTTCCCGGTGTTATCTGATAGAAGTATTGAAATGATAGAAAGCCATAGTCCAATCGCAAAGTTTGATTTAAGTGTAATGGTAGCTGAGACGGAAGAGGGATTACTTTTTACTTTTGAATACAATAAGGATTTATTCGATGCTACAACTATTGAACGGATGGCAGGACACTTTGAGAAATGGCTACACGAAGTTTCCCATCACCCGCAAAATCCGTTGCATAGCCTGAGCCTGTTATCGGAACCTGAGCGTACTTTGTTATTAGAAACATGGAATGACACTGTAATGGAAATATCCCCACAGGGTCTTATTTGCGACAGATTTGAGGAACAAGTAGAAAGGCACCCTGATGCGATTGCGGTGGTTGATCAAACGAAAGAGTGGACCTACGGTGAACTGGATGCACAAGCAAATCAGTTGGCAAATGTTTTGCAGCGAAAAGGAGTCGCTTCAGAGTCAGTCGTGGGAGTTTATCTTCCGAGGTCAGCTGAGCTCATGGCAAGTTTACTAGGCATTTTAAAAGCTGGTGGAGCGTATGTCGTTTTAGATCCGTTGTATCCAAAATCAAGGTTAGAATACATGATTGAAGATGCAGGAATTCAAATTGTAGTGACAGCGGAAGGACAAGAAGACCATTTCGAACAGGTTGAAATGGTGAGGTTAGAAGAATTAACAGTGGAAAGTATAATTGCGCCTACACGGCAGATAAATCCAGAGAACTTAGCTTATATCGTCTATACCTCTGGTTCTACAGGAAAGCCAAAGGGTGTCATGGTTGAATATCGCTCATTAATGAATATGGTCTCGTGGCATCAAGAAGTTTATCGTATTACAGCAGAGGATCGTGCGACTCAGATTGCGGGGATTGCTTTTGATTCGGCTGTCCAGGAGATTTGGCCGTATCTAACTGCTGGTGCAGCACTCTACTTGTCAACAGAGGAATTGAGAATTAACCCAGAAGCACTAAGAGACTGGCTCATTGATTTGCGAATAACAGCTAGTTTTACACCTACGCCTATTCTGGAAAGACTCTTGAAATTATCTTGGCCAGAGAAGACGGATCTTCGTTTTATCATTACGGGCGGGGATCAATTAACGCAGTATCCATCTAACGATATTCCTTTTGCGGTAATCAATCAGTATGGTCCGTCGGAAAATACCGTTGTTACCACGGATTGTTATGTACCTGTAGGAGTGACAACAGGTACGCCATCTATTGGTCGACCGATTGCGAATACAGAAGTTTATGTATTAGATTCTTATCTTCAGCTAGTACCAATTGGTGTGATTGGGGATCTCTATATTGGAGGAAAGAGTCTTGCTCGCGGATATGCTAACCGTCCGGATCTTACAAAGGAAAAATTTATTTCGCATCCATTTAGGTCAGGAGAACGTCTCTATTACACCGGAGACAAAGCAAGTTATCTTTCTGATGGTACGCTCCAGTTCCATGGTCGTATAGATGACCAAGTGAAAATTCGTGGTTTCCGGATTGAATTGGGAGAAATTGAAGCAGTTTTGCAGGCACATTCTTCTGTGAAAGAAGCAGTTGTATTGGTACGAGAGGATGATCCAGGTGACAAGAGATTAGTAGCTTATGTAGTTGGTGAAGGAAGTGTCCAAGAATGGCGAGAGCATCTACAAACACATTTACCAAATTATATGGTCCCAACAAACTTTATTGAGATGGGATTTTTACCACTTACACCGAATGGGAAACTTGATTTAAAGGCATTGCCTATACCTAGTGAGCTATCTACTGAAAATACCGTTTACCCACGAACTCCGCTGGAAGAACTTATCGCTTCAGTGTGGAGTCAAGTGCTAGGAATAGAAAATATTGGTGTTCAGGATTCTTTCTTTGAACTTGGTGGTCATTCTCTACTTGCTACACAAGTGGTCTCACGCTTGCAAGTAGTCTTTCAAATCAAATTACCGGTACGTGAACTGTTCGAATATTCAACGGTCGAGGCATTGTCAAAGCGAATAGATCAGTTACGTAAGGGAAGCAAAAAACGAGAAGAAATTCTACCATTGATGCCGATGGAACGAGGAGATAACCTTCCACTTTCTTATGCCCAACAGCGCTTATGGTTTATCGATCAATTTGCGCCTAATAGTGCACTTTATAATATGCCAATGGTATGCCGTCTTACAGGGAATTGGTTACCTGAAGCATTGGAGTTGGGATGGAATCAGTTGATAGAGCGTCATGAATCTTTACGGACGGTCTTTCATGAAGTGAACGGTCATCCTGTGCAGCAGGTTCAACCGTATATTTTCCGTACTCTCCCACACATGGATTTAACTAAGCTTTCTCCAGAGGAGAGAGAAAGTAAGTTGGAGAAATGGACTCAAACTGAAGTCGAATCTCCATTTGATTTAGAACAAGGGCCATTGTTCCGTGGACAAATCGTGAAAATCTCAGAAGAAGAATGGGTTCTTCTGTGTAATATGCATCATATTATCTCAGATGGATGGTCGATGGAAATCTTGCTCCAAGAATGGATGGCATTTTATGAGGAGGCGATTGGTGAAAAACAAGCAGAGCTTGCACCACTACCAGTTCAATATGCCGATTTTGCTCAGTGGCAAAGAGAATGGTTGAAAGAGGAAGTACTAAATCAACAGCTTGCATATTGGAAGGAAGAATTATCTGGTGAGTTACCGGTCTTAATGTTGCCGATGGATCGTCCGCGTCCTCCTGTGCAAACCCACCATGGATTAACTCATAATGTGTTGTTGTCACGCTCATTATTGGATAAATTAAACGAACTAAGTCGTCAAGAAGGGGCCACGCTTTTCATGACATTATTGGCATCGTATCAAAGTTTCCTTGCCCGTTATACGGGACAATCGGATATTATTGTTGGCAGCCCAATTGCAAATCGAAATTATCGAGAAATTGAAGGGTTGATTGGTTTCTTTGTCAACACATTGGTTTATCGAGCTGATTTAAGTAATGCACCGGCATTTCAAGAGTTGTTGTCTCAAGTGCGGATCAAAGCATTGAAGGCGTATGAGTATCAAGATGTTCCGTTTGAGAAAATTGTAGAGGTTATCCAACCTGAACGAAGTACAAGTCATTCTCCGATTTTCCAAACCATGTTTACTTTGCAAAATACGGGACAGGAGCTACCAGAGCTACATGGACGAAATATAGAAGTAATGGAGAGCAACGCTCCAATCGCTAAGTTTGATTTAAGTTTAACTGCTACAGAAGTGGAAGAGGGTTTATTGCTTACTTTTATTTATAGGACTGATTTATTTGACAGTTTAACTATTGAATCCATGGCCGAACTTTTTGGAAACTGGTTGAATTTAATCGTGGAATATCCTGATAAATCATTAGCTAAGTTGCCTATATTATCAGGATTACAGCAAAAGCAGTTGGAAGAGTGGAATAATAATGCTGTAGCATATCCACAGGAAAGTGCGATTCATCAGCTGTTTGAAGAGCAAGTAAATCGTACACCTGACGCGGTGGCAGTGGTAGATGAAAAACAGCAGTTAACGTATCGAGAGCTGAATGAAAAAGCTAATCAATTGGCCCACTATCTTCAGCAATGTGGGATTGGGAATGAATCATTGGTTGGACTTTGCTTTGAGCGTTCAATTGAGATGATTATTGGTCTCATGGGGATCTTGAAAGCTGGGGCAGCCTATGTTCCATTGGATCCATCGTATCCAGAAAGTCGCCTACGATATATTTTGGAGGACACAGGGATTCAAATATTGGTCACGAGCGAAGCATTAGTTGGTTGGATACCTGAAGGAATCGAAGCCGTTTGTTTGGATCGGGATCAAGCGATGATCAAGCGAGAAAGCATCCTTTCACCAATATGTGAAGTGACAGGAGAAAATTTGGCATATGTAATCTATACTTCGGGATCAACAGGGAATCCAAAGGGTGTTATGATAGAGCATCACAATGTCATTCGTTTATTTAAATCGACGGACTGTTGGTATCAGTTTAATGAAAAAGATACTTGGACGCTTTTTCATTCTTATGCATTTGATTTCTCAGTATGGGAAATTTGGGGAGCATTATTATATGGTGGAAAATTAGTTGTTGTTCCTTACTGGATTAGTCGATCGCCTAAGGATTTCTATCAACTGCTAGTAGAGGAAGAGGTTACGGTTCTTAATCAGACACCTTCCGCATTTCGACAATTGTTACAAGTGTGTGAACAAGAAGATGAGAATAAAAACTTGCATCTGCGTTATGTCATATTTGGTGGAGAAGCACTTGAACCTACTAGCTTGCTACCATGGTTTCAAAGGTATGGAGAGCAGAACACGCAGTTAATTAATATGTATGGAATTACAGAAACCACCGTCCATGTTACGTATCATCCAATTACTCAAGATGATGTAAAGCATTCTTCAAGAAGTAATATTGGAAAGCAGATTCCAGATTTAGAAGTGTATGTGCTAGATGCTTGTCAACAGCCTGTACCTATTGGCGTATCTGGTGAACTATATATTGGTGGAGCAGGACTCGCACGTGGGTATTTAAATAGACCTGAATTGACTGCAGAACGTTTCATACCTCATCCATTCAGTAGTGAACCGGGAGCGCGATTATATCGGACAGGAGACCTAGCCAGATACTTACCAGATGGAAATTTGGATTATCTTGGGCGGATTGATCACCAGGTGAAAATCCGCGGTTTTCGAATTGAACTTGGAGAAATTGAATCAGCTTTAAACACACATGCATCCATAAAAGAGGCTGTTGTAATTGTTCGAGAGGATCAGCCGGGTGACAAACGATTGGTGGCATATGTAGTGGGTGATGGGAATGCAGGTGAGTGGAGAGATTATCTCAAAGCGGAACTACCAAGCCATATGGTTCCTTCAGGATTTGTGATGATGGAAGCTATTCCACTAACTGCTAACGGTAAAGTTGATCGGGAGGCCTTACCTGTACCAGAGGAGAGGAAAATCGAAAGTGAATGTGTGGCACCGCGGAATGATAAAGAAGAAACACTGGCTACCATTTGGAAACAAGTATTAGGGATTAAAAAGGTGGGAATCCATGATAACTTCTTTGAAATTGGTGGAGACTCGATTCTCAGCATTCAGATCGTCTCTCGTGCGAAGCAAGCAGGTTTACAGTTGACACCAAAACAAATATTTGAATACCAAACGATTGCAGAGTTGGCGCAAGTAGTCAAAGAAGAACAAGTTATACAAGCTGAACAGGGAATTATAACTGGAGATACGATTCTTACACCTATTCAGCAATGGTTTTTTGCACAAAAACATGCTAACCCACATCATTGGAATCAATCTATGTTTTTTAGAACAAAAGAGAAACTGGACATAGTATCGCTAGAGAAGTCAGTGAGTAACCTTCTACTTCATCATGATGCCCTGCGTCTAAGATATGAACGTTTACCTGATGGAGCTTGGAAACAGTGGAACGAAGGAATAGAAGAACACTTGATGCTGACTGTCATTTCATTAGACGAAGTGCCTGAATCCGATTGGCATCAAGTGATTCAAAAAGAGATTAATATTGCACAAGAAAGTTTGAATTTACATGATGGTCCGTTAATGAGAATGGTGTATTTTGATGAAGGTGAGAAGAATACTGGCCGATTATTTTGGGCGATTCATCACTTAGCTGTGGATGGTGTTTCTTGGCGAATTTTATTGGAAGATCTGCAAACAGCATATAATCAAGCAATACAGGGGCAGAAAATCCAATTATCAATGAAGAGTACATCCTTTAAAGCGTGGTCGGAGAAATTACATCATTACGCTGAATCTGGAATATCACAAGAAGTGCTGCATTACTGGGAGCAACAGTCCGAACAAGAAGTAGTAATGCTGCCAGTAGATGTTTCTATAAGTGACGCAGTAACTGAAGAAATTACCGTGGTACTAGATGAGAAAGAGACCCGTATGTTATTGCAAGAGACTTTAAGCGCTCATCGTGCCCAAATTAATGAAGTATTATTAGCGGCATTGGTACAAGCTACGGCAGTATGTACAGGGCAGCCGATATTGAGCGTAGATCTAGAGGGACATGGTCGAGAAGAGATTATTGAAGACGTTGACTTATCGAGAACCGTGGGATGGTTTACAAGTATTTATCCTGTTCACTTAAATATTACTGGTGCCAACACGTCAATTGCAGCATTAAAAGCAGTTAAAGAACAAGTACGCAAAATTCCTAATAAGGGTCTTGACTATGGAGTGTTGCGTTACATGAACACAACAATGTGTGAGCAATTAGGCTCTCAACATACACCGTCTATTAGTTTTAACTATCTTGGACAATTTGACCAAATGTTTTCTGACGATGCAATGTTTATTCCGGAGAACGAATTTAAGCGCTTAGATCATGCTTCTGGTTCCAAGCGATCACATTTAATCGATGTAATTGGGATTGTAACGGATGGAAAACTTCAGTTCACTTGGGTATACAATGTTGGACAATTCGCGAAATCAACGATTCAAAGTATTGCACAGAATATGCTTTATCAACTGAGCAGATTGATTCAATCTTCAGATAAAGAATCTGCGCTGACCGTTTCTGATTTTGTGCTGGCTGATCTTAACCAAGCGAGTCTGACAAACGTACTAACTAAGATGAATCGTGGAAAGAACTATCCAATTACTGATTTATATCCACTATCTCCTTTGCAAGAAGGTATGATTTTCCATACATTGCATGACCAAGGGGATGAACATGTAGCACCGTATATAGTGCAATTAAGTTTTATGATTAAAGGAAAAATGGATATTCCTACTTTTGAGCAAGCGTGGAAATCTGTAATTCAAAGGCATGAAATTTTTCGTACAGCATTCGTTTGGGACGAAATTGAAGAACCTTTACAAGTGGTGTATGAAAATATTCCATTTAAGGTGAACAAAGAAGACTGGCGCACAATGACAACTGAAGAGATACAGGAAAAAAGAAAAGTCTTTTTGGCATTAGATCGAAAACAAGCCTTCCTATTTGATGAAGCGCCATTGATGCGGGTAACGGTCATTCAAGAAGGTGAGGAAGAATATCGGATTGTTTGGACACATCACCATATTTTGCTGGATGGATGGAGTTTACCACTGGTCTTTAATGAATTACTTACAGTCTATCAGAAGAGAATGAATGGAGAAGCTGTGAATTTACCTAAGTCATCGCCATATAAGAAATATATCCAATGGCTAAGAGAACAAGATAAGGAGCAGGCGGAACAATTCTGGAGAGAGAAACTTAAAGGTTTTACTGCACCAACTTTGCTGGGCTTAGAAAGTAAAGAGGAAGAAAAAGGCTACACAGAGAAGGTTACTCATTTATCAGAAGAGCAGACCCAAGCGTTACAAGGATGGGCGAAACGCAATAAACTTACTTTGAGTACGGTAATTCAAGGTGCATGGGCATATCTCATCAGCCAGTATAGTGGGGAAAATGACATTGTCTTTGGGGTAACAAGCTCAGGGCGTTCTACGGAAATTATTGATGTTGAAAACATCATAGGTCCTTTCATTACCACGTCACCAACGCGAATTCAATTGATAGATGATATAAAAGTAATGGATTGGTTGCAGAAGATACAAGAGGAAGAGATAGAAAGAAGACAATATGAGTATGCTTCTTTGACAGAGATTCAGGGATGGAGTGAAGTTCCTAGGGGAACACAGCTGTTCAATAGTTTATATGTGTTTGAAAATTATCCTTTGAAAGAAGAGTCTTCAGGAAATCTGGAAATTGGGGAATTGGAAGGGGTAGAACAAACCCACTACCCATTAGGGTTGGCTGTAGTTCCAGGAATCCAGTTATCGTTAAAGTTAATGTATGATCGTAGCAAGTTTAATAGATTAACTATTGAACGAATGTTGGGTCATTTACACCAAGTGTTAATGCAAATGCTCAAAAACATTGACCAAACTCTGTCGGAGCTAGTATATATTACGGAAGGTGAACAAAGACAACTATTGGACGAATGGAATGATAATGCTATATCCTATCCACGTGAGAATGTGATTCATCAACTATTCGAAGAGCAAGTGAATCGTACACCCGATGCGGTGGCAGTGGTGGATGAAAAACAGCAACTAACGTATCGGGAGCTGAATGAAAGAGCGAATCAATTGGCCCATCATCTACAGAAATGTGGAATTGGGACAGAGTCATTGGTTGGCCTCTGCTTTGAGCGTTCAGTTGAGATGGTTGTTGGTCTCATGGGAATTTGGAAGGCTGGAGCAGCCTATGTTCCATTGGATCCATCGTATCCGGAAAGTCGCCTGCGATATATTTTAGAAGACACAGGCATTCAAGTATTAGTTACGAATGAGGTATTAGTAGGCTGGATACCTAAAGAAATCAAGACAGTTTGCCTAAATAGGGATCAAGCAATGATTTCTCAAGAAAGCAAACTTTCACCAATATGTGAGGTAACAGGGGAAAACCTAGCGTATGTTATCTACACTTCCGGTTCGACAGGGAATCCAAAGGGGGCTTTAGTACAGCACCATTCTGTAATAAACTTATCATATGGTTTGCAAAAAGAAGTTTTCTTACATGAGATACCTAGTAATATGCGCGTCGGTTTAAATGCGTCAATTGCTTTTGATGTATCTATTCAGCAATTACAAATGCTGCTTTATGGTTCAAGTTTATATATTATTCCAAGTGAAGTTCGCACTAATCCGGAACAATTTGTATCCTATATTAGGGAGAATGAGTTGGAAATGTTTGATATGACACCTTCATTACTGCAATTACTTATAGATGGAGGATTGCTAGAAACAAGTGCTGACGTTCATGTTCCAAGTAAGATATTGGTCGGTGGTGAAGCAATCGTGCCGTCATTATGGGAACATCTAGTAGAGACTGAAAAAATTGATTTTTATAACGTTTACGGTCCTACAGAATGTACGGTTGATGCAACGTGCTATCATATCAAAACAGATAGTAAAAGAGTTACAATTGGGCGTCCGTTGCCGAACGTTCAAACTTATGTATTGGATAAAAATTTGTTACCTGTTCCAGTTGGTGTAACAGGTGAGCTATATATTGGTGGTGCAGGTATAGCGAGAGGATACTTGAATCGCCCAGAATTAACAGCAGAGCGATTCATCCGTCATCCATTTAATGAAGAAGAGCGTTTATATCGGACGGGAGATTTGGTTCGTTATTTATCTGATGGTAATTTAGATTACTTGGGAAGGGTCGATAATCAAGTGAAAATTCGTGGCTTCCGGATTGAACTTGAAGAGATTGAAGCGAATCTAGAGAGTCATCCATTGGTGAAAGAAGCAGTAGTTTTGGTAACAGAGGATAAATTAGGAGAGCAGAGATTGGTCGCTTATGTAGTTGGAGATGGGAGTATGCATGAATGGCGTGAATATCTCAAGACACAAGTACCGAATTATATGGTTCCCGCACACTTTATTAAGGTAGACACGATTCCTCTTACAACGAATGGAAAAGTTGATCGAAAGGCATGGAACAGTTTAACTATTCAAAGAGAAAATAACTTCTCTACACCAATCATTCCAAGGGATGAAATTGAATATCAGTTGATTAAAATCTGGCAGGATTTGCTACAGATAGAAGATGTCTATGTAAATGATGATTTCTTTAATAGAGGGGGACATTCTCTCCTTGTAATCAAATTGGTTTCAAAAATTAGGGAGAAGTTTGGAAAAGAGATTAAGGTGTCTACATTGATTAAGAATCCAACAGTGGAAGGAATCGCATGCCTTATTCGTGATAAGCATGATATGACAAAATCTGTATCAGCGCTGGTTCCACTACAAGAATCAGAGAAAAGACCTTTCTTCTGTGTTCATCCGTTTATGGGGAATGTATTCTGTTACATTCAACTAGCAAGATTGCTTAAGAACCACTGTTCATTTTATGGTTTACAGAATCCGCTCATAGAAAAGAGAGAAATTGACGAGTTGACCTTGTCGGAAGTAATTCAACTTTACATCGAAGAAATAAAACGTGTTCAACCAGTAGGCCCATATCGTCTTGGAGGATGGTCTTTAGGTGGTGCAATTGCTTATAAAATCGCAACTGTACTAAGGAATCAAGGAGAAGAAGTAGAGTTGTTGGTACTCATGGATACTAAAGTACCTTCAGAGCAGGATCATAAAACAAGGGAGGATATGCTCTCATATATATCTAAGCATTTCATTCCTAGAGATCTTACAGAGCAGGAAGGAGGACCCGTCCATCAACAAGATATGCTTGTGGAACGACTAATTATGGAAGGAGTGCTCCCGCCTGATGCAGATCTTATGAATTTGAAGCAAGTTATCAATGCTCATAGGAAATGCCTGAACATAATGGCAGAGCATGATTTGATACCATACTTTGGAGAAGTTATCTACTTTAGTGCTGAGGAAGGAAAAGAGTTGTTTACAGATTGGGGACCTTTATTAAAAGGAAGGGTAAATAAATATTCAGTCCCTGGATCACATGAAGAAATAGTGGGCTCCCCCGCAGTTGAAAAGATAGCTAAGTACCTAATAAATGAATTAGAAGGAATAAAAGAGACATCCCTTTCATTAACGGAAAAGTAGAGAGCACAAAAGATGCAACTTTATGAAGAAAATTGTTATTGTTAAAGTTGTTATTTGTGTGTAGCAGTGTAAATGACAAGAGCAGTCCAATAACCGCACATCAAGTGTAGGAAATTATGAATATATCAAGAGCATTAATTTTTAAGGAGCTAATGCAAAAATTGTTTGATAGAAACATAGAAACTTATATGAGTTGTTCATAGTATGATGTAAATTCTCTAAAGTTTTTGTACCAGAAGCGAATACTTTGATGATATTACTGAGGAAAGATGCATATTTTCATTGATATGTAAATGTGCATCTTTTCTATTGTATATGCAATTGAATAAAGGCATGATATAAAATGAATTTGAATTTCTATAACGTACACATAGGAAGCCATCCTTTTAAAAAGGAAGTGATTTATCATACAAATTCAAGCTGTGAAAATACCAAAGAATATTGAAAGTCATTTGTTTAAGCAACTTAGTAACTTGGTTTCAAATGAGAAGAAAAAACGAATGAAGCGTTTATTGAATTTGTGCGATATTAATAGGACTTTGATAGGAGATTTGTTAATCCGATCTCTAATCTGCCAAAAGTATAAAATTAATAATGAAGAAATTAGATTTGTATATAATGAGTATGGAAAACCTTTTGTTGAAAATTTTTCTGACTTTCATTTTAATGTGTCACATTCAGGAGAATGGGTGGTTTGTACTACTGCTAATTTTAATGTGGGTATTGATATAGAAAAAGTTTCAGCAATAGAGGCTCTTAAATTAGTAAATGAATTTTTTTCAGAGGAAGAATTTTATGATATATCTAATATGAATTCTGATGAACAAATTAAATATTTTTATGATTTATGGACATTAAAAGAAAGTTATATAAAAACGATTGGAAAAGGGCTTTATATCCCGTTAAATTCATTCTCAATAAAAAAAGAGTCACGAACTTTAATTTCATATAAGAATATACCTCAAAACTTTTACTTTAGACAATATAACATTGAGCCAAATTATAAGATATCTGCTTGTGCAACAAGGGATGAATTTCCGCAGGAGATAATAATTAAAGACATTTATACAATTTGCCAAAATATAAATGAATTTTAAAGTAAGGAGAAAATCAATGCAGAAGACTAAACTTTTTTGCTTTCCACATGCTGGGGGATCTGCGTTTAGTTACGCAAAATGGAAAAATTACTTTAATCCATATATTGAAGTAGTCCCGATAGAGTTAGCTGGTAGAGGATATAGAATTGAAGAAAGCTTGTACCAAAGTATGGAAGAGGCCGTAAATGATGTCTACACTAGTATAGTTAAGCAGATAGATCATTCGCCCTATATTCTATACGGGCATAGCATGGGAAGTTTGATAGCCTATGAAGTGGCCAGAAAAATACAGGATTCTAATAATATATTGCCTGAATTTCTTGTTTTGTCCGGTAGAAACCATCCAAATAGTAAAATAAAAAATACCCGACATAATCTTTCTAACGAACAATTTAAAAGAGAAGTTATTGCAATGGGAGGTACACCATCTGGGGTATTTCAATCAGAAGAATTAATGGCGATTTTTTTCCCTATTCTAAGAGCAGATTTTAAAATTGTGGAGACATATATACATGACAACAATATACAAGCATGTGATATTGATTTTCTTGTATTTAATGGCAAAGATGATGAATTTACTACATATGATCAGGTAATAAAATGGGAGCAATACACAAATAAAACGTGTACCTTTCATTTTTTTGAAGGTAACCATTTCTTTCTAAATGAAAATATTGAAGAAATAGCAAGTAGTATTATGAGAAAGTTAGATTCTAAAAGATTTTCAACTAGTTTTTAGAGTTTTTCTAAGTATACTCATGACGGAGAAACAAAAATATTAAAGGTGAAAAATACAGACTCTGTTGAAACATCATTGAATAGGGGCATAGAAGTCTAAACGAACTGTTTAAAGGCAGGTAATGATGGAATTCTAATCAATATATATAAATTAACTTTAGTTTAGGTAGGCTTCACCTGTAGGTGAAGTTTTTTTTTTTCATTATATTCCTATTTTCAGTGCCATCCAATATAGCAGTAGATCCCTTATATTTGGAAAGATTAATAAATAAGCGTTCCTAATAATCGTTATGGAAAGCATAAATGCTAGGTGATAATAAAGTTGTTTAAAAAATAACAATCGTTGTATTCAACAATAGGGCGCTTTTCTTTATGTATTGGGCCAGATGGTTGAGTAAGTTAATTTCAAAATAAATTGATGATTTATTTAAGGGAAAGTGAATAAAGGTACTTAAACTAAAGGAGCAGGCTAGTACTATAAAGTCTGTCCCGTTTCAGTTCCCTGGCCTAAAACTAGGTAGGTAATCATCTATGTGAACCAAAATGAATATCTATTATTAAAACTAAATTAACTAGGGAGTGATATTCATGGGATACTTTGTTACTGTAGAGTCAGGTGTGAATTTGTATGTAGAAGATATTAATCCGGGGGGAAATAAGACCATCGTATTTTTACATGGCTGGCCGTTAAGCCATAAACAGTTTGAATATCAGTTTAATGTTCTTCCTGCTATGGGCTATCGCTGTATTGGTATAGACTGGAGGGGCTTTGGCAATTCGGATAAGCCAATGAGCGGCTATACTTTTAACAGACTTGCAGATGATATCCGCACAGTAGTTGGTACCATTCAAATAAACAATTTTACTCTTGCGGGTCACTCTACCGGTGGGGCCATCGCAATTCGCTATATGTCTCGGCACAATGGCTTTGGGGTTTCAAAGGTTGTTCTTATTGATGCGGCGGCTCCAATTGGATTTACCACAGAAACGGCTAACAACTATCTTAAAGAAACCTTAAATGACCGGCCTAAAATGATGCAGGACGTAACAGATGGCTTTTTCTTTCAGTATATAACTAAACCATTTTCGGACTGGTTTTTACAAATGGGTTTACAAGCAGCAAGTTGGTCAACAGCTGCTATTATAAATACATTAAGAGATGAGAAGCTACATGCGGATCTTCCAAAAATCAATGTTCCTACTTTAATCATTCACGGCATTCATGACAAAGTTATTCCATTTGCACAAGCTCAGGAATTGAATGGGAAAATAAGGGATTCGCAACTTGTACCGTTTCAATATAGTGGTCATGGCCCTTTTTGGGAAGAACGTGACCAGTTTAACCAACTATTAACACAATTTATTTAGTTAATAGTTTGACCTGAATTTAAATAAACAGAGGAAGATAGCGTAATAATCGAACATACCTTACGGACAGTAAAATATTTAATTTGATACATTATTGAATAAAACTTAGATTTTTAAACAGCTTTATTGTTATATTTTTAGTGTAGTGAAGCATCTTAAATTAATATAATTTTATTGTTATTTTACGTAATAAAGATATGTATAGGTGTATATGAAATATTACTAAATATATTTAACTAATGAATGCAATGTCTTTTTCAGTTATTATGTTGTAAATAATTTTATGATAAAATCTTTTACATAATTAAATAAAGGGGTAGTATTCTATGGGTTATTTCTCAAATAGTTTATTAGTTTTGTTCGTTCTTATCGTATGTAGCTGTATGATTTTTGGTTAATAATAAAATGATAGATTTATAAAAAAGAAGGTAATTCTCAATGGTGAGATACCTTCTTTTTCTTATATTTATTATTTAGATTTAGTAAAAGGTGATGATTGAAATGTATATATATTCACCATTGTGGGATGAAAATTGTAAAATGTTGTTATCTTTCGGTATCCCATCAAAATAAGCACTGTAGTACATCTGTGACCTGAAAGTAAGATGTTACATTTATTATTATAGTTTTTATAATAGTGCTATATTTCATGGTTAAAATCATAATAAAAAGAAATCAGTGGTGTTCTACTGATTTCTTTTTATGTTTAATGAGAATTATTTATTCCGTTCCAATAAAAAGAAACGATTTCTTTTGCTAAATCATCTATATCTGAAGTAATAGCATTATGATTCTCATCCTTAAAATTCCCAATTGACAATAAAGCTACGAAAGCATGTGCAGCAAATTTAGGATTGCCTTTAGGGATTTCTCCAAGATGCATCGTGCAATCCAGTGCTTTTTCCAATACTTCATACATGTCATCTTCGGCATTTTTTAATTCTTTCAATTGCTCTTCAGATAAAGAGTGTTTTGCATCTTTCATAAAGTTCTTCATATCAATGTCCATCGTTGCGTGTAAGTATACTTTAGCGAGGTCTAACAATCTTTCTTCCAAAGTTTTATTCGCGGAAAGTATTTGATCCATATTCTCTCGTATACGTATCATCATTTGAATCATAGTAGCGGTAAATAAATCAGCTTTTGTTGAATAGTAATAGTAGACCGTTGCTTTTGTAACACCGCATTCTTTCGCGACCTCATCCATGGAAACGACTTGATAATTTTGAGTAAGAAATAATCGAGTTGCAACTTCTAAAATCATTTCTTTTGTAGATTTTGTATTTTTATTTTGACGAGGCCTTCCGAGAGGACGTTGTTTTTGTTCCAAATACATTCGCTCCTGACATTTATTATTGAGATAATTATAACATAATTTTTAATCATTCTTGATTAATTAACTGACCAGTATATATAATTAATATTGGAGGAAAAAAGGAAGGTGGGTTTTTTATGAAAAAGCACCCGTTACATATGTTAGGGAGGCTTGTAGCAGGGAAGCATACACAATGGATAACTGTATCGGTATGGATTCTAATTACATTAGTACTTTCATTTACGTTGCCACAAGTAAATAGTACGAAAGAACCCAATCCGAAAAATTTACCTGAGACCGCTATGTCGCAGCAAGCTGAAGCACTTATAAAAAAAGAGTTTCCTAATAATGCAGGAAATCCGTTGCTAGTAATATGGTATAGAGATGGTGGATTGCAGTCAAAGGATTATAAACTAATACAGGACGTTTATAAAGAGTTAAAAGGTAGTCCTTTAAAAGAACAATCAACGTTACCACCATTTGATACAATTCCTGAGCAAGTATTGTCAAAAAGTGCATCAAAAGATGGTACATCATTTGTTACACCGGTATTCTTTAATAAATCAGCTGGTACGGATATATTAAAAGGAAATCTTGAAGATGTAAGAAAACTAGTGAATAGTAAGGTGGATGTAGATCCATTTAAACAAAAAATAACTGACTCTGGTTTACATGTTCGATTATCTGGACCTGTAGGTATTCAAACGGACGCGGTAAGTTTATTTAGTCAAGCTGATGTGAAATTATTAGTTGCTACTGTACTTCTTGTATTGGTTTTATTAATTTTACTTTATCGTTCACCAATTTTAGCAATTTTACCTTTACTTGTTGTTGGCTTTGCATACGGTATTATTAGTCCTACACTTGGTTTTTTAGCCGATCAAGGATGGATTAAAGTAGATGCCCAAGCGATATCAATCATGACAGTATTATTGTTTGGTGCTGGAACAGACTATTGTCTATTTTTAATTTCGAGATATAGAGAATACTTGCTAGAAGAAGAAAGTAAATATAAGGCGCTGCAACTTGCGATTAAAGCATCTGGCGGGGCAATTATAATGAGTGCATTAACTGTCGTACTTGGATTAGGAACATTATTACTTGCTCATTATGGTGCCTTTCATCGATTTGCAGTACCATTTAGTGTTGCTGTATTCATAATGGGAATTGCTGCTTTAACAATTCTTCCTGCATTTTTATTAATTTTCGGCAGAGTTGCATTCTTCCCGTTTATACCGAGAACAACTGCGATGAATGAGGAGTTTGCAAGAAAGAAAAAGAAAGTAGCAAAATTAAAAAAATCAAAAGGCTATTTTAGTAAAAAACTTGGAGATATTGTAGCACGAAGACCGTGGACAATTATTATGCTAACTGTATTTGTATTAGGCGGATTAGCTTCATTCGTACCACGTATTCAATACACATATGACCTTTTAGAATCGTTTCCGAAGGATATGCCTTCACGTGAAGGGTTTACGTTAATTAGTGATCATTTTTCAACTGGGGAACTAGCGCCAGTAAAAGTTGTTGTTAATACGAATGGAAAAGAGCTTCCTATTAAGCAAGAGATAGAGAAATTTTCTTTTGTAAATACAGTGAAAGAGCCAAAAGAGGGAAAAGAAAATAATCAAATAAAAATGTATGAAGTTTCTTTAGCTGAAAATCCATACTCAATTGAAGCGTTAGATCAAATTCCTAAATTGAAAAGTAGTGTAGAAAAGGTATTAAAAGATGCGGGGATTAATAATGCTGAAGATCAAGTATGGATTGGCGGAGAAACAGCGTCACTATATGACACAAAGCAAATTACGGAACGTGATGAAGCTGTTATTATTCCAGTAATGATTAGTATTATAGCTTTATTGTTACTAGTTTACTTACGATCTATTGTAGCGATGATTTATTTAATAGTAACGGTTGTTTTATCATTCTTCTCAGCGTTAGGAGCAGGATGGATATTACTTCACTTTGGTATGGGAGCTCCAGCGATACAAGGAGCGATACCGTTATACGCATTCGTATTTTTAGTTGCTTTAGGTGAAGATTATAATATCTTTATGGTTTCAGAAATATGGAAAAATAGAAAGAAACAAAGTCATGTAGAAGCAGTAAAAAACGGTGTTATGCAAACAGGTGGTGTTATTACATCAGCAGGTTTAATTTTAGCAGGAACTTTTGCTGTGTTAGGTACGTTACCAATTCAAGTTTTAGTACAATTTGGTATTGTAACAGCAATTGGAGTATTACTTGATACGTTTATTGTTAGACCATTACTTGTACCGGCAATTACAGTTGTTTTAGGTCGCTTTGCTTTTTGGCCAGGGAGACTTTCTAAAAAAAGAGAAGAAGTACAAAAAATGAATATATAATATAGAAGAGCCAAGGATATTTTCTTTGGCTTTTTTCTAAATGTAGATGAAGTTAGTTATTTTTTTGAAGTAAGATCATCAGTTACAGCGTGGTCAGCATCTTCAATAGTGGTTTCTGGCATTCCGTATAATCCGTTCATTGCTTGTTCTTCCACATTAAGATTTGCAGTATTATTATTTTGAATAGATATAGTGTTTTCGAAATCATTTTCTTTTTGATTTAGATTTTTGTCATTCATGTATGTATCCTCCAAACGTGATTTAATTTATTAATAGTATGTGGATGGATTTCCAGAAATATGTGAAAGAATTTTAGCGGATGTTATATAATTAAATAAAAAACTTGGGATTAAATTTAAACTGTAAGGAGTGAACAGTTATGGTGAAAACAAGAAAATTAGCCTTCTAAAATAAAAATAAAATTTTAGGAGGCTACTAAAATGAAGTTTCATGCAATTGATAGAGAAAACTGGAATAGAGAGCAGTATTTTGAACATTATTTAAAGTTGAAATGTACGTTTAGTATGACAATGAATGTTGATATTACGATGGTGTTAGAAGAAATACGTCAAAAGGGAATAAAATTTTATCCGACTTTTATTTATTTAATTTCTAGAGTAATAAATAAACATAAAGAATTTCGAATATGCTTTAATGAGGATGGAGTTTTAGGGTATTGGGAGGAAATGATACCTAGTTATACAATCTTTCATAAAGATGATAAATCTTTTTCAAGTATTTGGACGGATTATGCTAGAGATTTCCGTATATTCTATAAAAACTATGAAGAGGATATGAGATACTATTCCAATATTCATGGCCTCTTCACGAAAGAAAATATTCCGCCGAATGTTTTTCCAATCTCTAGCATACCTTGGGCTAGTTTTACTGGATTTAATCTTAATATTAATGATGATGGTGATTTTCTATTACCAATTATAACTTTTGGGAAATATTTCAATGATGGAAACAAGGTGATGCTACCTGTTTCATTGCAAGTACACCATGCGGTTTGTGATGGATATCATGCGAGTCAATTTATAGAGGGTATACAGGAGCTAGCTAATACTTGTAACGAGTGGCTTAAGTAATATCTATTTTTTAGTGAGAATAGGTTGCGTTATTTATATAAAATTGAAAATGCATAAGCGTTAGAATAAAAAGAAGAGAACATGTTTATTTTACATGATCTCTTTTTTTATACATTAATACTAAGTTATAGTGGAAAATATAGGTGGATTCGTAGTTTAATAGTAAAGAGAATGATTAATTTCAATTTTTTTTATTTTATAATTATTGTGGAGTTCAAGTGGTTTTTGATAGGGGGCGAAGTAGAATGAAGTTCGTAAGTATTGAAAAAGATGAAATCCTAATTAATAATATGGCAAAATTATATTGTAAAGTATTTAATAAAACAAATTTCACTGAAATGATCGAGCGAATCAAAAGACATATAGAATATACAGATTTTAAAGGTATAGTAGTAATAAATGATGAAAATGAAGTAGTTGGTTTTACTTATGGCTATTGCTCGTTGGAGGGACAGCACTATAATCAATTAATGAGAGAAGCGTTAAATCTGGAGCAAGTAGATCAATGGTTACAAGATTGTTTTGAATTTGTAGAGTTAGCAGTTCACCCGCAATATCGAAATGAAGGTCTTGGAACGAAATTACATAATGAATTATTAGAAGGGATTTCAAATGGAACGAGTGTTTTGACAACACAAATAGACAATGAAAAGGCGCGTTCCTTATATGAGAGATTAGATTGGGTGAATGTACTGGAGCCATTTCATCCAAGTAAAAATGATGTTCCTTATGTAATAATGGGAAAAGTATTAAAAACAAAAGTAAATGAATAACTTTTTTGTTCACATAAGTTATTGGTTTGTAATGATAAAGGGGAAAACGAAATGACGATAATATCTATAGAAAAAGCTACAATTTTAGATGCTGAAAAGTTAACAGAAATAATGGCTAGAACATTTGATGCAGAAGCAAAGCGATGGCTATGCAGCCAAGCTGACGTAATTGATTATAACATACAACCACCAGGGTATTCTTCAATTGAAATGATGAAATATTCGATTGAAGAACTGGATTCTTTCAAAGTGATAATGGATGAAGAAATTATCGGAGGAATTATAGTAACGATTTCTGGTAAGTCGTACGGAAGAATTGATCGTATTTTTGTAGATCCTGTTTATCAAGGAAAAGGAATTGGATCTCAGGTTATTAAATTAATAGAAGAAAAATTTCCAAACATAAGCATTTGGGATCTCGAAACATCTAGTAGACAGGTTAATAATCACCACTTTTATAAAAAGATGGGCTACCAAACAATTTTTGAATCGGAAGATGAGTATTGTTACGTGAAAAGAATAAAGATAGCTTCACACGTAGAGAACGTAGTTAAAAGTGAAGATATGAAAAATAGTCAATACGAAAACTGTAATTTAGCAAATACAGAGTATTATCAAGTGAATTTAAAAAATAGTTCAATCGTTGGTAGTAATGTAATGAATATGAATATGAGTAATTGTAATGTAAGTCAATCAAAGTTTAGAAATATTAATTTTAGAGCGTCCTCATATGCAGATTTAAATCTTTCTGGTAGTAAATTTAATTTAGTGACATTAGGTGGAGTCCAATTTAAAAATACAAACCTTGGAGATGAGAAGAAACCTATTTTATTCGATACATGTGATTTGGAAGGTAGCAAAATAAGGAATAGTAATCTTAAAAATATTGAAATAGAAAATTGTGATATAACTGGTATGAAAATAAACGGTATTCCAATAGAAAATCTACTGGAGTTGTATAATCGAGTAAATAATTAAACAGATAAGGAGAAGGATAGTTAGTTGGAATTTAAATGTTATATTAAAATAATTGTGTAAAAATAACATAAAGAAATACGATTCAGAAGGGATTTAATGTAGGGGGTTAGAATAAAGTATTGTTGTTTATATGGAGGGGAGAATAATGGCGATCAAAGTAAGAGCAGTAGAAATTCAAGATGCTAGAGCAATTCATCGTATATGTATACAGGATGACGTTTTACCTTATATGGTTTTCTTACCTAGTATGCGAGTAGACGCTATGGAAAATAGAATTCGGAATTTAGCACCAAATCAATTTGAATTTGTTGCAGAGTATGATGGAGAAGTTGTAGGTTTTGTTGGTTTAACACAAAGTCCAGGACGAAGATCTCATTCGGGTGATTTATTTATTGGGGTAGATAGTGAATACCATAATAAAGGAATTGGCAAAGCACTTCTTACAAAAATGCTTGATTTGGCTGATAATTGGCTAATGTTAGAGAGAGTAGAACTGGGTGTTTTAGAAACGAATCCTAAAGCAAAATCTCTATATGAAAAATTCGGATTTGTAGAAGAGGGGATAAAGATAGGGAATTTAAAGGCTCACGGAAATTTTATAAATGAAATTATGATGAGTCGCTTTAGGCCAGATGGTTTACTTGTACATAATGAATAGTTAAAAGCATGACAAGACAATGTCATGCTTTTTTATTAAGTTTCGGTTGTAATAAAAATAATGCTAATCCTATGAAAATAATTGAAATACCTGGTTCTTATTGTAAAGAAATTGTTTCATTTAAAATAAAGTAAGTTAGAATACAAGTTCCAATTGTTTCGCCTAAAATACTCATTGAAATTACAGTAGCACTCATCCATTTTAATAACCAATTGAATATTGTTTGACCTAAAATATTTGCAATGAAAGCTAATCCTATAAAGGACAACCAAGTAATCTGTAGAGCTTGCTACAGAAGTATACCGTAATGATTCAAACCATAATACATAATGTGCAGCTAAAAATAGTCCAGATATGAAACCGAATCCCCACTGTTTTTTCGTTAATATTTTTAACTTGATTCGATTGTTTTTATTACATATTAAAAATGGTATTAGAATGATTGCTGCAAGCAATAAGCAGTAAAAAGCAACGATTGACGCAGAAGCATCTGCCAATTTTACAAAAATAGCTGATGATTAAAATTTCTCTTTATTTTTTCAAATATGTAAGATTTTACATTCATATTTTACTTTTACTAATTATGTAAGTAGGCTATACTAAAATACATACATTTTATTATTGGAGAGAAGTAAAACGACATGGAATTAGCGAAATTAGAAAAAGTAATTGAAATAAAAAAAGAAGAACTTTTATATTTAGTATCGGATTATGGAATTCAACATGAAAAAGTATTGGCATTAAGTCAAGAAATAGACAAATTGATCAATTACTTTATGTTTTTAAAATAGAGAGAACTATGACGTGATTTGAAAAATGTTATAGTTCTTTTTTATGTATTCATTTAAAATAATGGTTATTTACTGATTAAATTTATATAAATGTATTCGTATATAGTGTCAATTTTTTTACAGAATGATCAAGTTGCTAGTCGAACATAAGGACTTTTGGGTATAATAATAAAGGAATTATTAATTGTATCGGTTAGGAGCGCAGCAAATATGAAAACAGTTGTTGTTATCGGTGGAGGTATAACGGGACTTTCTACTATGTTTTACTTAGAAAAATTAAAGCGGGATTTTAATATAGATTTAAATTTAATCCTTGTAGAGAAAGAAGAGTATTTAGGTGGTAAAATCCATAGTGTAGAAGAAAAGGATTTTATTATGGAATCAGGAGCAGATTCTATCGTTGCTCGTAATGAACATGTTATGCCACTTGTAAAAGATTTGAATTTAGATGAAGAAATGGTATATAACGAAACGGGTATTTCTTACATATATTCTGATAACATTTTACATCCAATTCCTTCTGACACTATTTTTGGGATCCCAATGAGTGTCGAGTCGTTGTTTAGCAGTACACTTGTTTCAACGAAAGGGAAGATTGTTGCTTTAAAAGATTTCATAACGAAAAATAAAGAGTTTACGAAAGATACATCACTTGCTCTATTTTTAGAAAGTTTTTTAGGAAAAGAGATAGTGGAAAGACAAATTGCACCTGTACTTTCAGGGGTATATTCCGGTAAATTGAATGAGCTTACAATGGCATCTACATTACCGTATTTACTGGATTATAAAAATAAATATGGAAGTATTATTAAAGGTTTTGAAGAGAATAAAAAACAATTTCAATCAGCAGGAAATAAAAAATTTATATCATTTAAAAGTGGGCTATCTACGATTATTAATCGCTTAGAAGAAGTGTTGACTGAGACTGTCGTTAAAAAAGGCGTTGTAACGACGGCTGTAAGTAAACAAGGAGATCAATATGAGATTTCTTTTGCAAATCATGAGACAATTCAAGCAGATTATGCTGTTTTAGCAACTCCGCATGATATTGCACAAACTTTATTACAGTCTAATGAGTTAAACGAGCATTTTAATAAATTTAAAAATTCATCGCTTATTAGTATTTACTTAGGTTTTGATATACTAGATGAACAATTACCAGCAGACGGCACAGGGTTTATCGTAACAGAAAACAGTGATTTACATTGTGATGCTTGTACATGGACAAGCCGAAAGTGGAAACATACATCGGGTAAACGAAAGCTTTTAGTAAGAATGTTTTATAAGAGTACAAATCCAGTATATGAAACGATCAAAAATTATAGTAAAGAAGAATTAGTTCGAGTAGCTTTATATGATATTGAAAAGAGTCTCGGAATTAAAGGTGAACCAGAAGTAGTCGAAGTTACGAACTGGAAAGATTTAATGCCGAAATATCATTTAGAACATAATCAAGCGGTTCAATCATTACAAGAAAAAATGACGGTTCTTTATCCAAATGTATATTTAGCTGGTGCTTCATATTACGGCGTAGGAATTGGTGCTTGTATTGGAAATGGAAAGAATATGGCCAATGAAATAATGGCTACATTAAATGAACAGTCAAAATAATACTGTAGAATACATATGTAAAAACTGTCCCTCCAGCATAATGGAGGGACAGTTTTTTATTTATTTCACTTGAATTGAAACTTTTTTATTTTTTATATTATTTTCTTTTATTGTTAATGTTATTGTTCCAGACTCTTTAAATGAATATGGTGAGAGATGATAAATCTCTTTTATACTATGTTTTTCTTTTAGTTTATTTGTTGATATTGATACTATATTTGGCTTCCATACTTCTTGTTTGCCTGAAGGATAATCTATGAATATTTCTGGATTTTTAAACTGTAGTGTTTCCCAAGAGGCGAAATACAGTTTAACTTCTGCATCTTTTTTTGGTAATTTCCCTGAGAAATAACCGAACTCGCCAACATTACCGAAAACAGTGTAGTTTTGATTTTGTAATTTAATATCTAAATAACTAGTTTGATATGTTGTTGCATGGTAGATTCCGTATGAAAGAGAAAGTGTGGCAGCGATTAACATGCCGATTGAAAATGTCTTAAAGCTATTTTCTTTAAAACTAGTCATCATGAATGAGTTTGGTGTGAATTTTTTTGCGAATAAAAAAATAAGCAAAATGAGTAAGAGTGCTGAGCCGATGAAAATATACATATTGCACCTCCACAATAGAAATGTGTATTTTCTATATTTTAACATTAATGTATGAATTAGGATTTCATTTCAGAAGAGAAAAGTGAGTGTGGAATCGAAATCATAAAAAATCTTATTATGAGCGTAGTGATGGAAATGAAAAAATACAATTACTTTTAAAAAGTGAAGGTAAAATCAGGATAACAGGAGGGAATGTGATTGTTACATACTTATTGAACCAACACAAAAATCATTTGACGATTGGGTGCTAGTTGCATATAAATAGAAAAAAGAAAGAGATAATCCAAATGATATAATCATCTCTTTCTTTTTTCTAATTTCCAAGAACCAACTATTAATAAGCTGCCAATAATAAAACAATTGACAATATTGGTTGTTAATAAAACGATGGACATCGGAGATTGGTTTTGAATTGCTTCTCCAGTAATGGTTAAGAATATTTCATTTACTGGTATATGGTGAATAGAACTAAACGCTAGTATGAAAGAAATTAATAAAATTTGATTTGTGATACTTCCTAATTTAGACCATCGATTACGGAGCAATAAACTAGAATCCTTATTAGAATATGTAATGTCGTATGCGAAGCGATTTAATTTTCTTGCTTGTAAAGATGAGCAAAAACCAATTAGTAAACCACCGAATGGTAATGTCCATGAAAATATCATACATAGCATACCTAACAATGCCCCTATGTTCGTTATTGTTATCGGATGATAAGAACTATTGTGTTTTAATAGTTTGGGTCCTAAAAATAAGGATAAAATAATTCCAATTCCATACGGCAAATAAACGCCATAAATCATGAAGTTGCTATTTTTCTGAGACAATGCAAAAAAAGTTCCGTACAGTAAGTAAAAATTAACGATCATTCCTTGTGTGAATCCGAAGTAGTAAATGAATTTTGGGAATTGAAAGCTAAATTTTATTTTTGTAATGTATACAGTTAGTAGTGCTATAACAATAATTATCGTAATGATTAATAGTACAAGCAACAACTGTAAATTTATTTCACGAGTCGCTTTCATTAAGAAAAGAAGTGCGGTAAAAACAATAAATAATAAAAAAGACGGTCTTGAAAAATAAAATGAGTTGTTTACTGTAACTTCATATTTTGGCATTTTTCTTAATGATATGTAACATATGAAAAGAGCAATCCCGTAAATTAAAAAAGCTAAACTCGGAAGATTAGAATTAGCCGTAAATAAAATAAGTGGAACGATCGATATAACTGTTAATAGTGCAAAAAGATACTGTTTCATTTTCATTTTACTACCAAACAAATATTTTTCATGATATTGGGTTGTTGTGTAAAGTGGCAATAAAACACTTGATGCAATTCCCATAAAAAGAGCCGAGAGCTCAATCCAAATACTTGAAAAATTTGCTAACGCACCGCATAAAGTTCCGATAATTGCTAGTACAAGAAAGTGTAATAATTGATCACGTGTATTTCGTTTTGTTTTAAATGAATGAATAAGAAATGCGCCTGTATATTTAAAGGTGTAGAAGATAATGAGAGGAAACCAACCGTTTAAAATTGTATTGTAAGAATTTCCAATAATGATAAAAAGAAAATAAGGTAAAAAAATAATAGTGTTCATGAGGGCGTATGGAAAATAATTATATTTTGTCATAATAACAACCTCTTTACAATTCTTAATAATTTGAAATTCAATTTATAACAATTATAGCATGATGCTTGAGTAGTAATCAAAAAGCAAGAAGGTATACGAATCGTTTGTATAGAATAAAAGAGAATAAGCGTCGCTAGAAATGTTTGATTTATGGAACATTGAGGACTTTCCTAATTATAAATACTTTTTCTGCTATAATAAATGAGTAGAGAGAAAGGAGTGATCCTATGGTTATGGCATTTCCTATATTAGAAACAGAACGCTTACGTTTAGTTGAAATAGAACAATCTTATTGTCAAAAAATATATGAAATCTTTTCATTGGATGAAGTAACATGTTATTACGGCATGAATTCTTTTACGGAGTTTGGACAAGCTTCACGTATGATTGAATCTTTTTCAAAAAATTACTTTGAGAAAAAGGCGATACGATGGGGGATTGTGTTAAAAGAAACAAATACTTTAATTGGGACTATTGGGCTAAATAATTTACAACTATGGAGTAAACGATCTGAGATTGGTTATGATTTACATCCTCGTTATTGGGGGAGTGGTTATGCTTCAGAAGCAGCTCGAGAAATTATTCATTATGGGTTTCAAGATTTAGGTTTGTTTAGAATTGGAGCAATTACATATCCTGAAAATGTTACTTCTTGTAAAATGTTATCTAAAATAGGCTTTCAAAAGGAAGGTCTGTTACGCGGCTATATTCATCAAGGAAATAAGCAACATGATGCATTATTATATTCTATAGTGCGAACAGATGTAGAGGATATAAATTTATAATAAAAAACCCCTCTTATTAAAAGAGGGGTTAAGAAAAATTAACCTAACTTAGGTAATAAACGTTCTCCGCTTTTCATGCTACTTTTACATAAAGGGCATTTAGGCTCTTCTTCAAATGAAAAGTTCTTTCTCATCCATCCTAAACAATCCTCTGATTCACATTCCCAAACAGGGGTTTGTTCTGGTGGTACTTCTGCTACATCGTTCTTTCGATTGCGATACATGTAACCACTCCTTTTATGTAAAAAAATTTTAGTTATATATTAAAAAGGTTGTTAACCGAGCTGGTAACAACCTTTTTATTGTTTGAATTATAGCTTTACAACGTTTTTAGCTTGAGGTCCACGGTTACCGTCTTCAACTTCGAAGCTAACTTCTTGACCTTCGTCAAGAGACTTGAAGCCGTCGCCAGTGATAGCTGAGAAGTGAACGAATACGTCGTTACCGTCTGCAACTTCGATGAAACCGAAACCTTTTTCGCTGTTAAACCATTTTACTTTACCTGTTAATGTCATGGTAATGCCTCCTAAAATTTAAAAAGATTACAATATGATCGGCCTTATTTGAATGAAAATAAAAGTTCACATATTATCAAAAACCCATAAGGAGTACAAAATATCCCTGATTGATACTTGATAATATGCAAAGAAAATATAGTGTTAAATTGACCTTAATTACTATCTTACAACAAATGGTGTGAAATAGCAAGTGTTGGAAAAATCAAGAAAAAATAGGGGGTATAGCAAAAGGCACAAAGACATCTCTTTTATTTATATATTATTCCTAATTTGGATTTATGCAAAAAATTGATGTAAGAAAAAATGTAGAGCAAATATTAATAATGTATTCCTTGTGGTAAAATATGGTTTATCCGTTGATAGTAATTAAATATTATAAAAGGAGGAGAAAGAGTTGAAAAATGATTCATTTAATATAATTGAAGCAGCAAAAACAGGGAGGAAAAAAGTACACCCAGTCTTTGCTGTAATATTAGCAATTATATTTTTGACTTTAGGCGAATTTTTTATGCTGTTTATGCTGTTTTTACCGAAGGCTGAAACGACATTCATGAAAGGGATTTATGATAATGTTAGAATGCTGTTAACATTTGGAGGAGCTATATTCATTTTATTTATATGGGTTCGTTTTGTAGAAAAAAGACCTTTTTCGTCCATTGGTTTTTGGAAAGAGCAATGGATGAGAAAGTATTTGAAAGGTGCGTTAATAGGGTTTGTATTTATTTCAATACCAGTTATTTTACTATTATTAATGGGAAGTGTAAAATTACAAGTACAACATATTACCTCAACAGTGATAGTAGGAATAGTAGGATCTTTAGTTGCATTTTTAATACAAGGGGCAACGGAAGAAATTATTGTACGAGGTTGGTTATTCCCGGTTCTTTCTGTTAGAAGTCGTATATGGGTTGGAATAATTGTTACTTCTTTTTTATTTGGGTTTCTTCATCTACTCAATCCAGGAATTACAATATTATCTATATCGAATATAATATTAGTTGGTGTTTTCGCAGCTTTATACGTATTGAAAGAAGATGGCCTGTGGGGAATATGTGCATGGCACTCAATTTGGAACTGGGCTCAATATAATGTATATGGTTTTGCGGTTAGTGGTACAACTGTATATTCCACTCCAATTTTTAAGTCTATCACAAATGGACCAGAAATGTTGCATGGAGGCTCATTCGGAATTGAAGGTAGTATTATTACAACAATTATGCTCTCTATCGCTTCAATTGTTTTATGGAGACAGCTATGGGGTAGAAAAGCGAAACAACGAGATTTTAGTTAATGAAGGTGGGAGAAACTATGGGGATTTTAGCGTTTGAAGGAGCTAGTGCTGTTGGTAAGAGTACAACGTGTCGTGAATTAGAAAAAAATTATGGTGCTTATATTATACCTGAGGTTAATTTTTTATTTGAAAGACCAAAAAATGAACATAGAACATGGTATTTTGAAAAACAAGTAGAGCGCTGGAATATAGCAATGCAGAAGTCGCAGCAATATGAATTGGTAATACTTGATGGTGATATTTATCAGCCACTTAGTTATAATTGGTGTTTCCATTTTGATATATTTAATCAGCCATTAACTTTAATAGAAAACTTTTATAAAGAAAAGATAGTAAATAGGGAAATTGGTTTTCCCGATCAATATTATTATTTATATACGAATGATGAAGAACTTCGAAAACGGAAAGAATCTGATGAGACGAGAAAAAGAAGAAACTTTGAAAAACATTTACATATATCAAAATCATTTCAATGTTATTATGAAAGTTTAAATAACGTTACAGAAGGATACTGCAAGTTAATTGAAGCGAAAAGTGTAAGAAATAATGAATTGGAAATAATGAATAGTTTAAACAACTTGAATGTGTGTGAAGAAAGACGTTTTGATGTTTCGAGGTTAAACGCTATTACGAAGTGGTTAAAAGAGAATCGTGCATAAAAAAACAACGAGCCCCTTATAAGGGACTCGTTGTTTTTTTATACATATTGAACATGTGAATTCGTAGTATATATTGTTTTTAAAATTTATAAGTTAGCTTTTTCATTTTTTTTAATAGCATTTGTATAGTTAGGTAAGAAGAGTTGAGAAGGATAAACTGGTAGTATTTATTCATCTCCTTTAAAAATATATGCTTAGAGGTGATTAGCAACTGAAAAAGATAGCGTTTTTTGACGGAATAATCTTTCAATTTATAAAGAAAAGAAATACAATATAAGGAAATATATATGATTCAGGAAATAGAAAATATGTAATAAATGAACATGTATCTCGTTATTTGCGGGAAATAAGACTCAAGTTTCAGCTGGGACAAAGAAGTTAGGTGGAGAGTAGCTTCCTGTATAACCTAATTGCTTCAACAAATAATCTGTGTTTCGAATTATAACTTGTGAAGGGGGAATCAATGTAACTATGAAAAAGGTTATTATTTCAGATCTTGATGGAACTTTATTAAGAAGTGATAAAACAATTTCAGAGAAGTCTATTAATATTTTGAGGGAATGCAAAAATAAAGGAGACGAACTGATTTTTGCTACAGCAAGGCCTCCAAGAGCTATAAATCAGTATATTCCCAATGTGTTAAAGAATGAGATTGTCATTTGTTATAACGGAGCTCTTGTTCTTAAAGGTAATGATGTTTTATATGAAATGGAGGTTTCTAAAAATATCATTTTAGAAATCATAGAAATAGCAAAAAAATATAAGCTTCATCAAATTTGTCTTGAAATAAATGATAAGCTTTACTCAAATTTTGATGTTACTGATTATTTTGGTAACGTACCATGTGAAGTTATGGATGTAAGAGAGTTAAACTTTGAAAAGGCCTCTAAAATAATTGTTTGTACGAAGGGCTCAATAAATAAGGAGTTCGTTAAAGAATTGCCTATTGAGTGCAATGCAGTTATTACAGATAACGGGACATTGTGCCAAATCATGCATGCAGAAGTTTCAAAATGGAATAGTATTCAACATGTTCTACAGCACCTAAATCGAGACGTATCTGAAGTAATTGCATTTGGAGATGACTACAATGATATGGAAATGATAGAGAAGTGTGGAATTGGTGTAGCGATGAGCAATGCTGTTGAGGAATTAAAATCAGTCGCTAAATTTATCGCTAAAACTAACGATGAGGATGGAGTTGCTACATTTTTGGAAAGTAATAGTTATTTTTATGTTAATTAGGATGAAAAAATAAATTACGATAAGTTGTGAAACAAAGAGATGCTACACCTGCTTTTAATAGATAGAAATTATGAAAAGGGACATGTGGGAGGAAACAAGCGAGATGAAAACACTATATAAAATAATTGGTATTATAGCTGGTATGGCAGTAATCGGAGTAGGGTTAACATATGGCATGCTTTATTATTTGAATAATAGTAAACCGGCTGCGAAAAAGACAACACCAGCAGCTCCTGCAGTAGAAGTGCTAGCTGATAGTAATGTAAAAGCCGAAGATGCAAAGCTTTTAGAAAATGGCAATCATTCATTACCGAATAGTGGTTTTAATAAAAATTTTAAATGGACAGATGAGAACATACAGACAGCATTACATGAAATGGCACATCAAAAAACGAAGGCAGATCAAAAGTGGGGTTATATTTTTATCACACAAGAACGTATTGAAAGTTTACTTGAAATTGTAAACAGTAATGATGTTGCACAAAAAAGTGCATATGTGGATATTTTAGAACGATGGAAACAAGGAAAATATGAAAAGGTAGATGCGGATCATAACAAGATTTGGAAGTTACAAAGCGGAAATTTAGGAGAAGGGAAAGGAGTAATGTCAGAAGCGGAACAAAAAGAGTTAATTAATCAAGTATTTATGCAAAAGGGTACATATTCGGGTAGTAAATTAATTGCAGGTGGGGGACAGACTAATAAATAAGATACATATTGATTTTAAAACACCTTTGTTGTTATAAATACAAAGGTGTTTTTTGTTGAATATCTAGGTTGAATTAAAGAAAAAATGAGTTGATATTCTATAGAGGAATTCAACTCATTTTTCTTTTCATACTATTTCTATTATACTTTTGTCTTTTTTAATAGTGTGAGAAACGACTGTAAAATGGGTGATATCCATCTAGATTTATGATAGATTACATGACTTTGAATAACTGCTGGGGTCTCGATAGGTTGGAAATATAGCTGTTCTTTTTGACAATTTTCCTGTACAACGATGTAAGGAAGAATTGAAATTCCTAATTGGCACATAACAGACTGTTTAATGACTTCAACATTGGAAGTTTCAAATGTTTTATCTGGAATATTTCCGCTTTGACGTAAAAAACGATCTACCATTGGCCTATAGCCGCAGTTTTGTTCTGTAAAAATAAACTGAGTGTCCTGTAATAAATCGAATGGATTGGTGTGTGCAGGTGCAGACGGATAGGCCGGTAAAATCCATCCAAATGTTTCATTACTAAAAGTACGCGTAATAAAATCGTTATGTTCTATACTTTCTCCAATTATGAAGATAACATCTGTTTCTCCTTCATGTAGTTTTCTCATTGCATGTTCATTTGTATTTGTTTCAAGTACGATGTTTACTTTCGGATTTTCCTGTTTGTAGGCACGCAATAATTGTGGTAAACGGTACACTGCTAATGATTCGTTAGATGTAATACTTAATGTCCCTTCCAAATGATCACTATTTTGAGGGATTTCTTGCGCTTTTTCATAAATAGCAAGTAATTCTAATGCATAAGGATGAAATTGATGACCTGCTTTTGTAAGAAGCACTTTTCTCCCTAACCGATCGAAAAGAGGGATATGTAAATCGCTCTCTAATGCTTTAATATGCGTTGTCACAGTAGATTGTGCATAATCTAACGCATGAGCAGCTTTAGAAAAACCACCATACTTAACAATGGCGCAAAATGTTTTAACATGTCTCATTTCCATCAGTTATCCCTCTTTTATTATCATGATTTGTGAATGATTATATCATGTATTTCAATTTTTCAAATGATTAAATTTCTTTTAAAATGAAGTTGTGAAGAAATTCATTCAAGTAGTATTGGAGGAGAAAAAATGAGTGAAAAGGGCTATCATGTAGCTGTTGTTGGAGCTACAGGTGCAGTAGGTCAGAAAATTATTGAACTGTTAGAACGAGAAACAAAGTTTATTATAGCTGAAGTTACATTACTTTCGTCAAAACGATCTGCTGGTAAGACAGTACATTTTCAAGGGCGAGAGATTAAAATACAAGAGGCAAAAACAACTAGTTTTGAAGGTGTAGATATTGCCTTTTTCAGTGCTGGAGGCGAAGTGTCTAGACAATTTGTAAATCACGCAGTTTCTAGTGGTGCAATTGTAATTGACAACACAAGTGAGTATCGAATGGCGCACGATGTACCACTCGTCGTTCCAGAAGTAAATGCGCACACTTTAAAAGAGCATAATGGTATTATTGCAGTTCCGAATTGTTCAGCATTACAGATGGTAACAGCACTTAAGCCAATTCGAAAAGCATTTGGATTAGAACGAATTATCGTTTCCACATACCAAGCTGTATCAGGTTCTGGAATTCATGCGATTCATGAATTAAAAGAACAGGCTAAGTCGATGCTTGTAGGTGAAGAGATGAAGAGTGCTATATTACCAGCAAAAAAAGATAAAAAGCATTACCCAATTGCGTTTAACTTACTGCCTCAAGTAGATATATTTACAGATAATGATTTCACATTTGAAGAAGTAAAGATGATTCAAGAGACGAAGAAAATTTTAGAAGATCCAAACTTGAAAATGGCAGCTACTTGTGTGCGTGTTCCGGTTGTATCAGGACACTCAGAATCGGTTTATATTGAACTTGAAAAAGAAGCGACTGTTGCAGAGATTAAAGAAGTACTAATGGATGCACCGGGTGTTATTTTACAAGATAACCCTAGGGAACAGTTGTATCCAATGCCATTATATGCAGAGGGGAAAATAGATACATTTGTCGGGAGAATTAGAAAAGATCCTGATATGCCAAACGGATTTCATCTTTGGATTGTCTCCGATAATTTATTAAAAGGGGCGGCTTGGAATTCAGTTCAAATCGTAGAGACGTTGGTGGAAAAGGGGAGAATTTAGTATAGGTTTAAAAAAACTGGGAAACCGTTAATGATTAAAGTTTCCCAGTTTTTATTTTATAATTGTTTTCTTTATTTGAATCAAATTTAATTTAAATTAGTCTTTTCTTAATTTCATTAGTGAAATGATTGCTCATAAGAAGTGTCAATTTTATAAGGAGACGTAAAAGGAAGATAGTAAAAAACATCAAGAATGAATAAATTTTATTTGGTACGATATGAATATATTCAATATGAGGGGGGAATTAGATGTATC
Source organism: Bacillus sp. NPDC094077 (assembly GCF_050279465.1). Classification (NCBI taxonomy): domain Bacteria; kingdom Bacillati; phylum Bacillota; class Bacilli; order Caryophanales; family Bacillaceae; genus Bacillus; species Bacillus sp. NPDC094077. The sequence goes on from NZ_JBNNUF010000002.1 coordinate 166,887, forward strand.
AAGTAAAGGGGTATTTTTCATCATTAAAAGGAAGTCATTATGAAATTGGAAAGCAACAAGGGGAATTCGTGAAACAACATCCGTATCTCATCCCACAATTTATACAGGAAGAAAACTTAATATCAGAAAACCATTGGACAGAATCTAGAAATGTACTAAATAAATATTGTCCAGGAATAAATGAAGAAATTGAAGGGTTCTGTGAAGTGCTAAAAATATGATGTATTATTATCAAACACTATTAAAAGCAGGTTGTAGTCATTGTGCAGTATTACCTAAAAAGACCAATTCAGAGCACACATATGTATTAAGGAATTATGATTTGTCACCAAAAATAGATGATATGCGTTTTTGCTCGACGCATGTTGAAGGTGCGTATGCACATAGTGGCTTTTCTACTCAATATTTTGGCCGAACAGAAGGAGTTAACGAGCATGGATTATCAGTTACATTTTCAGCATGTGGCCAACCAGTAGGGAATATTGCAGGTTTAAGAAAGCCAATGGTAAGTGGTTTGCAATGCTTTGCGGTAATTCGAGTATTATTGGAGAAATGTAAAAATGTGCAGGAGGCTAAGTCACTAATAGAAGAAATGCCAATTGCAAGTAATATTAATATAATTGTAGCTGATCCTTTAAACGCAGTACATATTGAAATATTTGATGGGCATAAATCAATAACAACGATTAATGATGACAATCAAGCTTTTATCGTATCAACAAACCATGCAGTTAGTTCACCTATTCAGAAATTAAATAGTAGGAGATTAGAACAATCTACAAAGAGATATCACACTTTACATGAACATATAAATCGAAATGAAAAGTTGAGCATGGAGTCTTTAAAAGGGTTAGTAGAAGAAGAATATCCTGCAGGGCTGACAGTACATAATTATGAAGAATGGTTTGGAACTTTACATTCTGTATTATTCGATTTACATGATCGTACAATGAATATTTGTTTCGGATCGCCACTTTTAAACAACTGGTACGCATTGAAAGTTGGAGGAAGCCTGCCGTTTTCTGAGGTGAACGTGAACTTTAAAAATAAAACTTATACTGACTTTTGGAAAGAAGAGGATAATAAATTGATTCCAAAAGGATAAATGGGATAATATAGTAATGGAAAGGGTGCATATATACTGGAGGGATTGCCATTGCTACAAGTTATGTTACCAATTGTTTTTATCTTTTTTCTAGTTGCTTCGATGTAAATAGTGCATTTCTATTAGTAAAAGCTAATTAGAAAGCACTATTTTTATATAATACACTTATTAATATTCTAAAATCTTAATATTGTTTTATTCGACTTAGTTTTAAATAATCAAAACATAAAATTAATTAGACTATTTTTTTATATTTTATGATAGTATATTGATTTGTAAGGCCTATTATTTTAGGAGTAGGTCATATAAGTATATCTAATTTAATGGAATTGATGTATGGAGGGACAAGATGGGGAATGTTGAAAAATTTGCAAATCTTCTAATGGAAGAACCGAAAAGAGAGCAGTTATTTCCTTTATTTGAAGAAGTGTTTGGTATTGAAAGTCAAACATTACGTGATTTTTTGGAGAAAGGATATTGGGATTATACATATAAAGCTTTATCCGTATTACAAGATGATAAAGCGATTGCAAATGTCGCGGCATTTTCACTACCGTTACTAATTAATGGTGAAAAAATAAATGCAGTTGGCATTCAATCAGTAATGACACATCCTGATTTTCGTAGAAAAGGACTCATGACCCAATTAATGAGTAAAATGATAGAAGAAATCGATAAACAATGTGAATGTACATTATTGTTTACTGAACACGTTGAACTGTATACATCATTTGGATTTAAAGTTGTGCAGGAACATCTGATGACAATACCATACGATAAAAAATATAATAAGGATTCATTACTTAGAAAGTTAGATTTTTATTTAGAAGAGGACAGACAATTAATAGATGAAACTATAGATAATAGCCAAAGGCTTTCAAATATGTTTTCTACTTTGAATTACAGATCTTCGTTTTATTTGAATATGTATGATTTGAAATGGAATGAAAAACTGTATTATTCTAAGAATCTAGATGCGATTATTATTTATGAAGTAGAAAATAAACAGTTAAAATTATATGGAGTATTCGCGCCGATACTTCCAGTTTTAGATGAATTATGTAAGGAAATCTCTGAAGAGTTTATGGAGATTGAATTTTATTTTTCACCAGATCAATTAGGAATTGAAGATGTACAATTTACAGAATTCCAGTCTAGTAAGTATTTAATGGTTCGAAGTAATAAAGAGCTAGATTTTAAAGGTTACAAATTCCCAGTTTTAACGGAGTTTTAAAAATTAATCTAAGCGTTTTTTTATGGGAGGAAGTATGAAAATATCATATATACCAAATCATATTGAGCAACTAACTGTTATGAATGCCCCAGAGAAAAATAGTCTTAAAGACAACCAAACATTTATTGTCCATTCGAAAGCAGAAACAGATTTTTGGATGAAAACACATTATGGTTTTGAAGTAATGAATGGTCATGTATTTTATAATGAAATGATGACAGATTTTCAGGCTGAAGTTCAATTACGAATGAATCCAAATGCGACATATGATCAAGCAGGTCTGTTTGTGATGATTTCTGAGAACTGTTGGTTAAAAGCTTCATTAGAATATATTCCAGATGGCCCATCTCATTTAGGGGCTGTTGTAACGAATAATGGATATTCCGATTGGTCAACGAAAGATTATCCAACTGAATTGGCTAATAAACAATTACGTTTTCGTATTGTTCGCAAACGAAGTGATTATACAATATATGTGAAAACGAGCCAGCACTGGGAACAGATTAGAATTGCTCATTTGCTGGAGGACTTAGATGATAGACCTGTGAAAATAGGTTTTTACACATGTAGTCCATCTAAAAATAATGGATTTGAGACCGAGTTTTTTGATTTTACAATTGAACAAATATAGATAAAAACCGTATTCTTATAATTAAGAATACGGTTTTTATATTTATATAATATAAAGCACATTTATTGACCCGAAAGTAATTAATGCTTATCATTTAATAATGTTAAATATTAATTTACATAATATAATAGAAGTAATAAAGAAATTACAAACTATACGGCCTAATTAAGGAGGGATATGAATTATAGAGTGTTAATTTCATGAAAAAGGAGATTATGTATGAAATCATTTCGAAAGTTATTACAGTATTTAAAACCATACATGTTCTTCGCTATTATTGGACCGCTATTTATGGTACTTGAGGTTGCGATGGACTTAATTCAACCGACTATTATGCAACATATTATTGATGTTGGAATTGCAAATAGGAATTTAAATTATGTAATAAAAATGGGGCTTCTTATGATAGGAGCAGCAGCGCTCGGTTTAGTTGGAGGACTTGGCTGTATGAAGTACTCTACAAAAGCAGCTGTTAATTTTGCTACAGATATACGAAAAGAAGTGTTTGCAAAAATTGAAACATTTTCTAGTAAAAATCGCGATTCATTTGGAACAGGCAAATTATTAACGATTGTGACAAATGATATTACATCTATCCAATCAGCGATGACGATGACGTTACGTGTACTTGTTCGTGGTCCGTTGTTATTTATTGGAAGTATAATTATTGTTTTTGTAACAGCGAGAGAGCTATTTCCTATTTTACTAGTAGTTGTACCGATTTTATTACTTGCAATTGTTCTCATTGCGAGTCAAGCGAGCGGATCGTTTAAAAAGGTGCAAGAAGCATTAGATAAAGTAAATACAAAGCTACAAGAAAATTTATCTGGAGTACGTGTTATTAAAGCGTATGTAAGACAAAAATATGAAATCACCCAGTTTGGAAATGTTAATAAGAATCTAACGAAGATAAATATCCGAGCTGTGCAGCTCATTTCGTTAATGATGCCGATTATTATGCTAGTTGTAAATGGCGGGATTGTTGCAACTTTATGGATTGGCGGAGAGAAAGTATTTAATGGTACCCTTCAAGTGGGAGCGATTTTAGCATTTATAAACTATTTAAATATTATTTTAATGTCACTTATGTCCATTAGTATGGTATTTATTCAAATTGCTCGGGCTTTTCCATCTGCAGATCGTGTACAGCAAGTTTTAGATACTGAAGTTGATATAATAAGTGAAGCGAATGCATTTGAACCGGAGCAAGTAGAAGGAAATATTCAGTTTAATCATGTTAGCTATAGCTATACAAAAAATAACGAATACGTTCTAAAGGATATTTCATTTAGCATTCGTAAAGGTGAAAAAGTAGGGATTATCGGATCAACCGGAAGTGGTAAGTCTACTTTAGCTAAATTACTACCGCGTCTTTATGATGTTGATCAAGGAGAAATATGTATAGATGGTACAGATATTAAACTGTATGATTTACAAAAATTGCGTGCTTCTATCGGTTTTGTACCTCAAAAGGCATTGTTGTTTTCAGGAAGTATAGAAGAGAATTTACGTTATGGTAAAGAAGCTGCCACACATGAGGAACTGGAAATAGCGGCTTCATCAGCTTGTGCGACGGAGTTTATTAATAAACTTGAAGATTCTTATCAATATAATTTAACACAAGGTGCAACGAATTTATCTGGTGGCCAAAAACAACGTGTATCCATTGCAAGGGCGCTAGTGCGAAAGCCATCAATTCTAATTTTAGATGATTCTACATCAGCAGTTGACGCAAAATCAGAGGCAAACATTCAAGAAGCATTAATAACAGAATATAAAGGAACAACTACATTATTAATTGCCTCCAAAATCTCTTCAATAATGGATGCTGATAAAATTCTTGTACTAGATAATGGTGAGTTAGTTGGTGATGGTACTCATAAACAACTGTTAGAACAATGTGAGGTATATCAGGAAATTTATCTTTCCCAAGGTGGCAATTTACATGAAGAAGGTGGGAAAGAAAATGCGTAATTTTCAAGGGCAATTTGCTAATAAAGGTGGACGTAACGCGCCGAAGATAGGAAAAGCTAAAAATACTAAAGGAACTGTAATGCGGATATGGGATTATTTAGGATTTCAAAAAGCTGCTCTTATGTTCGTTGTTTTTTTAGTATTAGTTACTACATTACTCGGACTATTAGGCCCATATTACATGGGTGTAATTATAGATCAATATATTGTACCGAAAGATTTAAGTGGTACTGCAAGAATGTGTATGTTACTTATCGCAATTTATGGTATTACGGTGCTTTTAACGTGGTTACAAACGTTTGTCATGATTAACGTTGCATTAAAAACAATACAAAAAATACGCCAAGACATTTTTGAGAAAATCCAAACGCTGTCTTTAAGGTTCTTTGATGTACGTTCTCAAGGTGATTTAATGAGCCGTGTGACAAATGATATAGATAATTTGAATCAAGCGTTGACACAAAGTGTTGTGCAAATTATTTCATCAGCGTTAACCTTTATAGGTGTGACGATTGCGATGTTCTCATTAAATTGGATTTTAGCAATTGTAACTTTAATTACAGTACCTCTTATGTTTTTCGTTACAAAAAAATTAGTTGCATATAGTGGTAAAAACTTTGTGAAGCGTCAAAAAGATTTAGGGGAGTTAAACGGATTTATAGAGGAAGCAATTACAGGTGCAGACGTAACTACGTTATATGGAAAAGAAAAAGAAACCGTACAAAATTTTAATAAAATTAATGAACAACTAAGAATATCAGCTACGAAAGCTGATACGTTTTCAGCATTTATTTTTCCAAGTATGAACTTTATTAATAACTTAGGAATGGGACTAGTAATTGGGGCTGGGGCAGTTATGGTATTAAACGGAATGACAACAGTAGGTGTCATTGCCGCTTTTATTAATTATTCTCGTCAATTCTCAAGACCACTAAGCCAATTTGCAACTTTAATGAATACAATTCAAGCGGCAGTTGCTGGAGGAGAACGCGTTTTTGAAATTATGGATGAGGTACCAGAAATTCAAAATAAAAAAGATGCATTCGTTGTACAAAATTTACAAGGTCATGTTGCGCTTGAGAATGTTTCATTTGGTTATAAGGAAAACAAAACGATTTTAAAAGATGTGAGTCTTGAGGCAACGCCCGGAGAAACAATTGCTTTAGTCGGTCCGACTGGATCAGGGAAAACAACGATCATAAATTTGTTAACTCGATTTTATGACATTCAAAAAGGGCAAATTAAAATAGATGGAAATGATATAAAAGATTATGATATTAATTCTTTAAGAAGTAAGATAGGAGTAGTTTTACAAGATACGTATTTATTTGCAGGAACGATTATGGATAATATTCGTTATGGGCGTTTAGATGCTAGCGATGAAGAAATAATCAATGCGGCTAAAGCGGCATCTGCACATTCTTTTATTAAGCATTTACCGAATCAATATGAAACAGAAATTGCTTCAGAAGGATCGAATTTAAGTCAAGGACAAAAACAACTTCTTGCAATCGCACGAGCGATTTTAGCAGATGCAGATATATTGATTCTCGATGAAGCGACATCTAATATTGATACGAGAACAGAATTGCAAATTCAAGCAGGGTTAAATAATTTAATGAGAGGTCGAACAAGTTTCGTAATCGCTCACCGACTCAAAACGATTGAAAAGGCAGATCAGATCCTTGTTATAAAAGATGGGAGTATTTTGGAAAGAGGAAATCATGAATCTCTCATGGAAGATAGAGGGTTTTACTTTGATTTGTATACGAGTCAGTTTAAGATTTAAAGAAAATATTGATGTAATGCGGTTTCTCTAGAATAGAGAAACCGCATTTTTATATTTGTAATCATTTTTATCCAAACAGTATTTTAATAGCATCGTCTTACATCCCTGTTAAAACATGTGAATAGTGATTTAAAGTTATGAAGACGTCTTATTTCATCCTTATCCCAACTTGGAATGAGTATTGTTTGTGTGTTACAACCGCTGATGGAGGATTTATTTTTACTAACTATGATTTCATAGCCTGAATTAGTGTGGTTCTTAATATACTGTGAATATGATGCACGATATTAGGATGTCTTGTATGTGCAATTTATAATACGAGCGTTGAATTGGTAAGGATTTAGAGTTAATAAGTTTAATTTCCTAAAAAGGAGAGTATGCGATATGAATAAAAAGAACGAGCTGTTGTATCTGCTGTCCTTTAATAGGCGAAAAAGTATTCTGGTTAAAAACTACGAATAAACAGAATAGCTGCTTGGAATTTTATGAATCACTTTTTAAATCTAACTAATCAGCCTACCTGAAAAATACTTATACTTGCAGATACATTTGTTAAAGACCCACCATCATTATTTGAGAGAGTAATAGTACCTGCTGAAGAAGTGTTATTTATTAAAGTTAATGTTGAAGGAACAACTGTTACTGTAAAAGCAACAGTACCTTGATTTATTGTATGAGGTGCCCCTGTACCAAAACGTCCACCTGGAATTGGTGTACCATTTAGTGCAAAGGAAAATTGATTTTCACGAGAAGCTTCTAACTGAAACTCTGCTACATATGTTCCTAGTGTATTAATTATAATATTCCCAGTACCCGTTATGTGGGTAAGGGCAGTACCTATTATAGGTCCATTTGTATTAAAAGTAACATTGGCTCCCACTACAATTGACTGGTTAGTAGTATCAAAAACATATAGATAATTTGTTAATCCTGAACCGACAGAGCCAGTAGCCCCAGTAGAGCCAGTAGCCCCAGTGGAACCAGTAGAGCCAGTATGACCGGTAGCCCCGGTGGAACCAGTAGAGCCAGTGGGACCGGTGGAACCGGTAGAGCCAGTGGAACCGGTAGAGCCAGTGGAACCGGTAGAGCCAGTGGGACCGGTAGCCCCAGTAGAGCCAGTGGGACCGGTGGAACCGGTAGAGCCAGTGGGACCGGTAGCCCCAGTAGAGCCAGTGGGACCGGTAGCCCCAGTAGAGCCAGTGGGACCGCTGGAACCGGTAGAGCCAGTGGGACCGGTAGCCCCAGTAGAGCCAGTGGGACCGGTGGAACCAGTAGAGCCAGTGGGACCGATGGAACCAGTAGAGCCAGTAGGTCCAGTTGGATAATGGGGGAGAATAATACGACTAATATCTAAAAGCGGAAATTTAATGAATATATCTTTGTTTTGATAATCTATCAAAATCACCTCACTAGTATGTTTAAAGAAATAGTAAAGTAATAATTTTTATGGATACCTCATTTTTATATTATTAATGCAGCTTATTTTGGAAACAGTAAATATCTATCGCGACTTTAGGATATTAGTTTTAGCCCACATCTTAATAAAGTCCTTTTTTAAAGATAAAGAGCGCTGTTAAATACGCTCTGAGACAAGTTTTATGTTGGAAGGAGAATCAAGAAATTATGTGCATATTGTTTTAGAATGTTGTAGATTTTTTAATTAAAAAAAAAGCAATCCTATAAAAGTTATATTTTTGTATTAATAGATAGTCACCATATAATAAAATATGCTTGTTTGATATAAATGTGTGTCAAATCTACAAAAATATATTTTGGCGTGTAAAAGAAAGGTTAAATGTTAATTGATTAGTATTGTGTTTCTATTAAAGAATTTGTGCAATATTGAAACCGGATTTTATTTGGATAAAAATTGGTAACTGAAAAATAAAGTGTTTATCAGTCGCCAATGGAGGGGATTAAATCTTATTATTAAGTTTTTAATTTTATTTTTGTTTTTATTTCGATAAGAAATTGCACCGATTAATATTGATAGAAGGCTCCCTTTTAATAATTTTAAAACAAGTAGGCTAGGTGAGTGGATTAGTATATAAATCGGCTCGACTGATGAAGATTGGTATTAAAAAGTGCAAAGATCTAAAATTAGAATGAGTATCTAGTTAGTGTATAACGATTGAAACAGCACTGAAAACTAATAAAACGGCCATAATGATGTTAAATAATTGATTGTGTTTTAATAAAAGTTTTTGGAACATGGAACCAAATAGGCTCCAACTAAATGTACTCATTAAACCGACTATGCCTAAAAAGAATGAGAAAAGTAGAAAACTTGAATATGAATTGTAGTAAGGGAGAATAAAAGTCGATACTACAGTCAATCCGAATAATATTCCTTTAGGGTTAACAAATTGAAGAAAAACCCCTACAGTAAATAAGTTTTTATTATTTTTTTCATCGGGATCCGTACTACCTTTACTAGTGAGTATTTTAAAAGCTAAATATAGCATATACGCTACACCTAAAATTTTTAAAGTGAATTCGATTGTTGGAAGGATATTAATTAGTAAAATATTAAAGAAACTACATAAGGAGGTGAGGATGAAAAAACCGAAAGCTACTCCAAAGCAAAATTTCATGCTCCTCTTTAGCCCATGTTGATTGGCGTATGTCATAGCTAGAAAATTGTTAGGGCCTGGTGTGAAGCTACTTATAAAAACAAATAATAGAAAAGAAAATATAGGCATTTCAAAACCCCCTAAAAATTAGTGTGTGTTATAATGACCGAAAAGAACAATATAACGTGTGCTCTTTATTATACATAATGGTCGTTATATTGTATATGGTATAGGAGTGTTTTTTATGGAAGAAATTCAAATTATTCTGGCGAAAAATTTAAAAACTATACGAGAAAAAGACAAATTAAGTTTAGAAAAGGTTTCTCAATTAACAGGTGTGAGTAAAACGATGATTGGACAAATTGAAAGAGGAGAATCAAGCCCGACACTAACAACAATATGGAAAATTGCCAATGGATTGAAAGTGTCTTTTACTTCTTTAATCAATAATCCGCAGCCGGATACAATAGTTGTTTTACGAAATGATATTCAAGTATTATCTGAAGACAATGGAAGATATAAAGTGTATCCTTCTTTTCCTTTCCAAGGTGACAGACATTTTGAAATATACACGGTTGAAATTGAAACAGAAGGAAAATTAAGTTCGGAAGCGCATAAAGAAGGTACTGAAGAATTTATAACGGTGTTTGAAGGAGAATTAACAATTGAAGTAAATGATGGTCAATATAAATTAAATAGTGGAGATTCAATTCACTTTAAGGCGGATAGACCTCACTCTTATAATAATTTAGGAAGAACATTAACGCGGTTAAGTATGACCATTTATTATCCAGCTTCATAAGTTTGCATTTACATTAAGAATATAGAATGTAGAATATAGAAAATTGTGTAATGATAAAACCATCTATAAGAGATGGTTTTATTTTTTGTAATCAACAAAAAAAGACACTCATTTGAGTGTCAACATAGTATTGCTCTCGCGTATAGGATTGGAGTATGTTTCTCAAATACATATTGAGATGGTTCGTATAGGAGAAACTGTCTTCCTATTTAATGTAACATCAGTAGGTGGGCGTGTAAATTGATAATATATATACGGAAAATTTAGTATAGATAGTTTCTACTATTAATATAGTGTAATTTATTTTTATTGCTTAATCATTGTCATGTAATTATTAGAATGTTCTTATCTTTATGGCTGACGTGATATTTACCACCTTAGTATTTAAGAATGTTTATTATAAAAAAGAATGAATCATTTATTAATCGATTCGTATAATTGTAAGAGAGGCACCTGTTGAACCGCCTTCAATTAAATTAACGATGGATAATATGCTGAATAATTGAAGTGAAATTGTATTACCAGCATTTAAATTAGTAATTAAATTATTATTATAATTTGAAATTGATATTGCGGGAGAAAAAAGAGAAGAGTTATAAAGGTATTCCTTAATGATAGAGTCATAATTATGTAAATTAGTTAAAAAACTTGTGGAATGAGGTATTAAATTGAAACAGAATGGCAAGTTACCAATGAATAAAGGTATGAGAGGACCGGAAAATATTGGACCTACATTTCCAGCGCTTCCACCAATTTATATTCCAACTGGAAATACAGGATCAACCGGCCCGACCGGAGCAACCGGAATAACGGGCCCAGCCGGAATAACGGGCCCAACCGGATCAACAGGGACAATCGGAATAACGGGCCCAACTGGAATAACGGGCCCAACTGGAATAACAGGCCCGACTGGAATAACAGGAGCAACTGGAATAACGGGAATAACGGGAATAACGGGCCCAACTGGATCAACAGGGGCAACCGGAATAGTAGGAG
>NZ_JBNNUF010000002.1:178086-178247 GCF_050279465.1 Bacillus sp. NPDC094077
GGAGCAACTGGAATAACAGGGGCAACCGGAATAGTAGGAGCAACTGGAATAACAGGGGCAACCGGAATAGTAGGAGCAACTGGAATAACAGGGGCAACCGGAATAGTAGGAGCAACTGGAATAACAGGGGCAACTGGAATAACGGGCCCAGCGGGATCAAG